>CAZBLG010000092.1:0-1519 GCA_964492805.1 uncultured Candidatus Saccharibacteria bacterium | reverse complement strand
ATTTCGGCTATGTTTGGCATATAAATGAATCTGTAGTATATAGCCGCCTAACGCCGCCAACACGCGCAGCTTTGTAGTGAAGGCGAAGCCGCAACGAAAAAGCTGTCGCCGTGCTTGGCCTGGTTATGTTTTGGTTACTCGATGCCATATATATACTGGTGTTTTCTTGAAGTCTTGATGGCGACCTAATGAATCAAGTGTTTCAGAAGCGCCACCCGCTGCAACAACCATAAGTGATGGAATCAGAGGGAGAGATGATCCCGAGAGCATCGCGGTCGTTATTCCACCTAATGAAACCAGAACTCCTTTAGTGGCTGACCGGGTAATGGTACGAACATTACGTCTCAATTCATCTATCTGCGGTAATATCTCATTGCTGAAGTATAACTGGGCATGGGTTTCAAAGTTCTCTGGCTCAACGTCTTTTAGATGCTCTACTGCATAAAGTACGGACGAATTAAATCTTTCAAAAGCTGCCGGGTACTTTTCACGCAATTCAATAACCGTTTCAGGTGTGGTTATATTTATTAAAGCCTTATTAGCAGAAAGAAATTTACAAGGTCTATTCGATGAAGGAACATTTTCGGTTCCGGATCGGCTTAGTAGTTCAGACTCGAACTCAGACTCCGTTATATATGTGTGGCCCAGTTCACCAGCTAGCCTAGTCTCATTGTAGATGTTTCTTAGCCTAACTCTCATTGCCTGATTAATTGTTTGATAGGACCACCGTTCAAACGTTTCTTCATCAAGAAATTTATCAGGCTGCCATATCTGCCTACACTTAATGCCGCCATCAATTTCGCTAACTTTCTCAACTGTCTGGAAAAGATATAGCTGAACACCCTTTTTCCAAAAATCACCTCGAAACATTACATTTAAAGCTGGTCTACGTTTCTTTGAGGCATCTTCCTTCAAGACCAACATCCTGCCCTGATCATCTCGCACTACAGATCTTAGGTTCGCACGACTGTGTATGAAGTCATGCAACTCGTCGGGTATGCTGGATCTAAACGCATCGTCAGAAACCAACAATGGAACTTCATCGCTTGGCCTATTAAGTAGCGATAGCGGTATTACCTTTATGATATCTGCTTTAATCAATTGAAAATATGAAGAAAATAACCTCAAACCTTCTTCAATGGAATCATAGCTAATACTAGAGCTAGCCGAAACCAGAGGGTCATCAATTATAATCGATTCATAAACAAGAGCTGATGGCAGTATTTTTGGCGCCGATGCTTCCGTGGACTCGGATCCAAAAAGTGCATTAAGTCTGCGGGGAGGATCAAAGGATACTATCTCGGCATCAATAGTCTGAACCCTACCGTTTATATACTGAGAGATTCGCGCGGAGACCTCATTTTCGGGTAGGCCAGACAAATCGGTGGGCCTTCCTGCCGCTGTGAGCAGTCCCGAATCTATCAAGAGGTTTATCGCATGCCTACTCACATTGTCTCCAGAAAAACATAACGCCTTGCTCATTTGCGCAGCGGTTGTAGTGGATTTTTGTGCAACAATG
>CAZBLG010000091.1:0-1520 GCA_964492805.1 uncultured Candidatus Saccharibacteria bacterium | reverse complement strand
TACCAATGTCCCAAGTGTCATCTTCGAACATTAAATTGGTTGTATCAACAATCCGTTTCTTGGTAACTGCCTTAATCCTCTCTGGTAAGGCGTAGTAATCATCGATTGTATCTTCAAAGAAATATTTGTTCGTATAGCCAGCCGCAGTGCCGGCCACTGTTTGACCACCCCGCTGATAGCGACCCAGCATATATTGTTTGGCTGCTTCGATATCAGCCTCGTCAATATCACCAGCTCTAACCTTGTTAATCTCATCAATCATAATCTCAAACAGTGGCTTCACGTTAGCTGGCATAACTTGCGCACCAAACCACCATGAAACGTTTTGAGCCAACTGGTTAAAGCCGGAGCTCATACTGTAGACTAACCCCCTTTCGCGGGCGGCACCCAAGATTTTGGAGTAAAGAGTCTCGGTGAACATAGTGTTTATCAGCTGGCCGGCATCCCAGTGTGGCTCATCAAGCTGCTCGAGATGAAAAGTATCTACAATAAAATAAACATTTTTGACACTAGAGTTACGAAGATACAAACCCTTGTCTTGTTTGACAGGAATCTCTACCGGCAACGGTATACGCCCATTGCCTTTTGGCAGATCGAACTCATTAAGCATACGAACAATTGCAGCCCGGTGCCCCTTCAAGCTACCAGCAATCACAAACCTTAGATTAGAAGTGGTATGGGTCTTGCGGTAATGAGCTTCAATGTCTTCTTTGGTGTTATTAGTTAGTAGCTTTAGCCTTTCGCGGTCAGTCATCGCCTGATAACCACAATACTTGCGCATCGCTAGGCTCAAATGGCGAAAATGATTGTTGGCCCTGCCATTAAGTTCTTCGCGAACATTGCCAAGCTCTGCGTCAAATTCTTCTTGCAGAAAAAGCGGCTTACTAATAGCCAGCAACATCAGGTCAAGCACTCTATCCCATTCAAAATCAGCACATTCAGCCTCATAGGTTATGTCATACACCCCCGTACTAGCGTTGTTGTATGCCCCGTTTTTCTCAAATTCGGCCTGAAAAATACGAGCCTTTGGGTATTTTTCATTTGCACCTAGTAGGACGTGCTCCATTATATGGGGAGTTTCCCACTTGGCTGGATCAACCAAATATTCTCCAGCCCGGAAATTAAACTCAAAAGTCATGACACTGGCATCTTCAATGTCTATCAATAGTCCCTCGGCACCGTTATCCAGTACGATTTTTTCAACTGTATGCTTCATAGATATGTTTATTTACGTCTCTTGGCTTTTTTGCGCTGCCTTTCGGCTTTGCGCTGCTTTTGTTTTTTGGATTTCGTAACTACAGGTTTTGTACCTGAGCTACGTGATTTAACGGAATCATCGAAATCAGACTCTCCGAAACTATCGGCTTCTATAATTTTGTCAGCATTATCTACAGAGCTACGAGCCGCTCGGGTAAGCTCAGTATCAATCGGACGATCAAGCTCTGATTCCGAAACTGGGCTCGCATGGAATATGCTACGCAACACATCGTGGCGAAGAGTTGTTTGCATCTCTCCAAACA
>CAZBLG010000090.1:0-1803 GCA_964492805.1 uncultured Candidatus Saccharibacteria bacterium | reverse complement strand
TCAGTACTTCGATTCAATCTTGTCATCTGTGGTGCTCCGGTATTCATCTAACGCCTGGCTTTGCGGCGTTCCGGAGTGCAGCGGAGACACGTCCGACAACAGCCAATTGTTAGCGTACTACTAGTCATTGCTGAAGAAATAGTAGCCATGGTCTTCGGCATAAGACTGCATAGCATCGCTATCATTTGGGTCGACCAGATCGTAGTATTCCTCAGGGGCATAGTGAGTACGATGAGTAAAATGGTCTGCGACATTTGCTGCTGAAAGCTCACCATATCCGTTCAGTTTTAAACCACAAGCAGAACAATTAAATTTGGTCGGCACTACAGACTGACGGACGATAATTTCATCCTCTTTATTTTCTATTTGTTCTCGACCATAGCTATCACCTTGTACCGTGGCTACGCAACCGCATGCTGGGCATGGGACTCGATGGTGCCGCCTATGCGATAAAATCTCCCCCTGCCTCTCTGCCTCATCTTTGAGTTCTTTCTGTTCATTTGGATCCTTCTCGTCAAAGACCTTCTTATAGGCTGCGATTCTACTTAATACTTTTGACTTCACCTCAACAGCCATTTCAGAAATTATTTGTTCCGCAGTTTTGGCCTCCTCGTCTCCGAATAAACTAGTCAAACTCTCATCTTGAGATTCGGCCAACACCTTACAACACTTATAGAATCCTGCTATCCATTGTTGGGTGGAATACTCAACAAAGGCTGCTGTACCAGAATGGAGCTCTTCGTTCCTTCTGCCAGTGAGGGCAGATGCAAACTTAAACTGTTCATCGGTGAATTCGGGAATAAGTGTTTTACATAGACCAAGAACTTGATTCGTTGCTATCGATTTTCTAGATACCTGCGACGAACCAAGATCAAGCGCTAAAAGTAAATATTTATGGTCACGATCTGGCTCTGCTAAAAGAGTCGGGCTAAATTTCGCCAGAGAGGAACGCGCCAGAAGCTCCAACCCCATCGCGCACCACAAACCAAAGGCATCATCCTCACGATCAGTGTTAAATGCTCTCTCAAAGTAGGTCCTTGATTTCGCCCACAATGACTCTCTATCCCAACTCATTTTGCCTCCACATATATTCTAGAAAGCGTCCGGCTCTCTTCTTCGTGTAGAACGGCTTCACGACCATGTAACACAGACCAATTATCAATAATCAAAGCTTTGTCCCCAGTCCACTTCACAACACCGATATCTCTGGCAGCCAGTTCTATAATCTTATCTCTAAATAGAGTAGCCTCTTTATTTTTGGGGCTCATGCAGTTTGGATCAAACCTGATACCTTCTTCCTCACCGCACCTAAAGTAAGCTGAAACATACCTTGCACCCTCAAAATTTTTTAGAATAAAGACTGACTTTTTCGCCAATCCATATATTTCTTTTTTAAAATCCTCTCTTTGCGTTGCTAGGCTGAGAAACAAGGTTCCACATTGGCTAGTTGCTTTCATTGCCATAATGACGTAACGAGCCGGCAAGCTCCAAAAGGCTGTATCAGTATGAATAGGGAACGTAGAGTAGCCGTACAATCGACTAAATGTCCCGTCTAGTGATTGCTCACCATCGCTTGGTTTAAGTGTATAGACTCGTTCGCCGTTCGGATGCAGTCGTAGTTGACCAAGGGTACTCGCAAGATCGACTATATCTTGCTCATCTGATACGCCCTCAAGCTCCACCAGCCCTTTCATTTTCAATGATTCAAAGTCGATCATAGATACAGCCCACAAGAGGTTGCTTCTCGCTAACGCCGCCATAAATTGCGGCTTTGGAGTTGATTGTTTTTTGGTAGCGTAGCGT
>CAZBLG010000089.1:0-1856 GCA_964492805.1 uncultured Candidatus Saccharibacteria bacterium | reverse complement strand
AACTCTTCAGTGTGCGTGCCTCGGTCCCAGAAGATCCGGGAGGTTCCACCTTGGCTATTGCTATTGTCGCATTTGTTTCTCACCTATCTGCGACCGCTCCGGGTGTGCTCGGCAGCTGGTTAGACCGCGTCATTGCTTGCTCATATCTTACCATAAAGTAGGCTGTAGGGCACCATTCATGTCTATGCTATACTCAGGCCAATGACAAAACAGCCGCGTGGAAAAAAACCATCAAAACTACTTTCTTCTGAGATACACCTTATCGATGCGATAGTAGTGGCAATCGTAGGTCCGCTAGCAATGCTTTGTGTATGGTTTTTCACGAAACTGTCTCTCTTTGGCGTTCAGCCCACACTGATAGAGCAGATTGTCGGTATAGTCGCGCTCATCTTAGTGCCAGTTTTTCCAGTCGCAGCATTCAGGACTTACCTGAACAAGCAACGGCACTACGATGAGGCGCTGTCTCGGATGCCGAGTAGCCAAAAAGAAGAAATAATAGCCAAATCAAAAAATCTCAATTCTCTATACTTGACAGTAGCCGGAATTGTCGCGGTAGTAATGATAATATTTAATGCTTGGCCGAGACTAGTAGACAGCTACGCCAACTACCAGTCGACGCAGAGATATGAAGCAGCTATTGAGCGTGGGTGCAAGAAATACGGCATCCTGGAGCGAGCTGATGGCGATTTGTTATATCGGCAACATAAATATATTATCGACCAATGGGGCGACGAAAGTTACGAAGCAGTAGTATTTAGCTCTGCACGAGAACTTGGCGCTTCATTTGAGAGATGTTTAGACGAGTCGATCACGCCGTCTGAGCAGGCAGATATGCTCAGCAAACATCAACAGCTCGTCGAAACGAAAGCTCATGAATTGTTACGAAAAAATCCATACAACCTACCCAAAGATCAAATAGAAAAGATCAGACAGAATGAAAATAAATCCCACCAATAATCTGCGCGCCGCTTCTGCCTTATCGAGTTTGCGGTTTAAGGGAGCCTTTTTATCAGCACAAATCAGATTTGGTAGACTGAGAATTGCAACTTTCGCCCCTGTTTGCTATGATTAGAAAGCTAAATGAGGGCGATTAGCTCATTTGGCTAGAGCGCCACATTGACGTTGTGGAGGTGGGAGGTTCGAATCCTCCATCGCCCACCAAAGTGATATAATAAATTAAAGTGATGAAACGGTGTAACGAGCCGTTGAGCTTCGGGGACAAGATCAGATTGCCCGTCACCAAAAGCTGATAAGAGTAAAAGATTTCGGTGGAACCGCCTCTACCAAACTTCACAAAGCTATCAAGGCCTGCCCTTCGAAGCTTTGACGGAGAAGGGGCCCGAAACACGCTAACAGATGAAACAATCGTCTTGTAGCGTGTTTTTGTCATTTATAAGTCAGAGCAAATGAAATTATCTGAAAGGTCTATATGAAAAGAGTAAAAATTTCTGAGCAGCAATTTGAGGATCGTGAAGGTTATGGTCGTGCGGTAATATTTGGACAAGATGATTTCACGAGCAATACCAAGCTTCAAATAATGGAGCTTTCTGCCGGAAAGACTATTGCCCCACATTATCATAAAAAGAGAACTGAATGTTTCAGGATAGTATCTGGTAAGGGTGGGATTTTAGTAGGGGGTGAATTAGTTGCTGCATCACCAGATGATATTGTGTTGTGCGAACCCGGCGATGTTCATGAATTTATTAATACCTCTCAAGATGAACCGTTAATATTTCAAGTAATACGAACGAATGATCCACTGGATAATGATATGTATTGGGTAAAGGAGTAAATATGGCTGACCAGGATAAAAATCAACTTCATGCGATGCGACATAGTTTGGCGCATATAATGGC
>CAZBLG010000088.1:0-1924 GCA_964492805.1 uncultured Candidatus Saccharibacteria bacterium | reverse complement strand
GAAGATATCAGCAAAACAGCTGGTGCTAGTCCTGCTATCGGTGCAGATATGGAGAGTGTCGAGTTGTACTGCGGCTTATAAGCACACCAATCTTTGTCAATTTGCGGTACAATGCAGTTATGGTTATATCAAAAATCAAGAGCACATTACTCAGAGATCAGGTGCGCATAGATCAAGACAATCTACGTAGTGCACTGAAGTATATAGATGACTTTTGGGCCAAGCTCGAGCATCATCATAATGAAGATGACGGGACATTGGTTGGCTTGCCATACCCCTATATAGTTCCTGCTTATGAACCTAATGCATCTTTTGAGTTTCGGGAACAGTATTATTGGGATAGCTACTTTACAGCTCTAGGCTTAACAGACAAAAAACACCAAGTTATTGTCGAGGGAATGCTAGAGAATCTATTGTTTTTGTTTAGGCGATTTTCGCTGATTCCTAATGCATCTCGGATGTATTTTACTGGGCGATCTCAGCCGCCGGTGCTGACGAGTTTTATATTTCATGTCTATGATACTTATGATAAGTCTGACGAGTGGCTTGCGCAGAAAATTGCCGTTGCTCAGGCCGAATACGAAACTGTCTGGATGTATGACAAGCATCCAAAATGGCACAATGTGCACAATGGTCTGAGTCGCTATTACGATATCAACGTACTGCATGATTTGGCCGAGGCTGAAAGTGGCTGGGACATGACACCGCGATTTGAGCGAAAGTGTTTGGATTTCTTGCCGGTAGATCTAAACTCACTACTTTATAAATATGAAACAGACTTTGCTCGAGCCGCTGAAATAGTTGGTGATAAAAAGCTAGCCAAAAGCTGGCATTCAAAGGCAGAAGACCGCAAGCAGGCAATGAATAAATTGATGTGGGGGCGGCTCAGGGGCTTTTATTTTGACTACAATTATCAGCGAAAAGTACTGGGCGATATATGGTCGCTAGCCGGCTATTATCCGATGTGGGCTGGCCTGGCTAGTGAGTCGCAAGCCAGGCGACTAGTTGATAATCTTCAGCGTTTCGAGAAGAAGGGCGGATTGTCGGCTACCTCCAAGCCCTTGATTGATACGACGGTAATATTTGGTTCGCTAAAAGTTCAGTGGGCCTATCCGAATGGCTGGGCGCCGCTTCATTATTTTGCAGTCGAGGGACTGAAGCGCTATGGGTATCACGCAGAGGCGGAAAAAATTGCCAGGACTTGGGTCAAGACGAATGTTGACTGGTTTGCTAAGCACGGCGTCTTCCTAGAAAAATACAACGTGGCTAATCCACGAAAGTTGCCAATCGAAGGCGTCTATCCATCGCAGACAGGTTTTGGCTGGACTAACGCAGTGCTGGTGCGGTTTGTCGAAGATTTTGGACTAGTTGAAAAATCATAGCTAACACCGTCTAACAGTGGTATAATATACATCAGTCATGAGTATTTGGGTTCGTATTTATGGTCGAATGATGCCCTAGTTGGGCCCTTACTTAATTTTTCGACTTCTAACTTTTAAACTTTCGACTTTCAACTACTAAAAGGTAAACTATTCATTATGAAATCTCCGTTCTATGTCACAACATCAATTCCTTATGTCAACGGTGAGCCGCACCTTGGCCATGCTATGGAGTTTTTGGCTGCTGACGTATTGGCTCGCTACGCTAGAGGGCAGAAAAAAGATGTAGTCTACACGACCGGTACTGATGAGCATGGGCTCAAAGTAGCCGAGACAGCAGAGAAATTAGGCATCAAGCCACGCGAACTAGCTGATCGTAATAGTGGTCGGTTTCGTGAGCTTTTGACCCAGCTTAATATTAGTAATGACCGGTTTGTTCGCACTAGTGACAAGGCACATGAACAGCGAGCTCAAATTATTTGGAAGAATTTATCATCTGATATTTACAAAGCTAAATATATCGGTTGGTATGACGTACGTCAGGA
>CAZBLG010000087.1:0-1955 GCA_964492805.1 uncultured Candidatus Saccharibacteria bacterium | reverse complement strand
GATGAACCCTATCTCGAAATAGCAAATATATAAGTTGTTCACTATTCTCGCTATCTATAAACACTCTATCCAATACGAATTCAGGATAATTTTTCACAAGATAGGCGATGACAGTCTCTAATTCGAAGCCATATAAGCGATTCGTCTCAACGCCATTGCAAAGCAAGTTAATGATATCGCGAATTTCATTCTCCGTTGCTGGCTCTGTTAAACACTCTGCAATAACACGGTCTATTCCATGAAACTGTCGCCTGCCAATCTCATCCCTGTGCATTGATAACAGTTTCAAAATGGCCTGCCTTCCAACAGATCGTAGGTCATCACTAGGACTGTAGCTGCTACCCTTTTCAGTAAAGAATCGCATGCTCAAAATTTCAATAGTTGCAAATATTCCATCGACTAAATCATTAAGTGCGGCAAGCAATTCTGATAAATCATCATCAGAAATGGACTCATGAACCCGACCGCAACTTATCTGTTGAAACCTCCATGCTTCTAGTTCACCAGCCTTCGCCAGCTCAATAAGCTTTTTTGTACCCCAAGGAGCTATCGGCGTTGCAGACAAAATATTAACGAAACACTGTTTTAGCTCTGGCACATCTAATACAGACTCTTGAAGTTTCCGAGACATGGCAGGATCGTCGGCATGAACGCCAGCAATAAAACCGCAAAAGAGGATAGGTTGTACTACTTCTAGCTCTTGCTTTTGCATTAGGCAGACAAGCGTATCAAAGGTTACACCTTGGTCTGATGAACCTTTGGCCAACCCTTTACCGAATGACCAAAGCGCATCAATATGTTTTTCCCATAATCTTGGTGCCAACCTTTCAAGGTAATCAGGTTCAGATGACGCAAGCTCACCTAGTTTTTCTATCTTCTGATGAATTTTTTCAGAATTTTCTGTGTAATCCCCGCCTCTAACTTCTACGTGATCCCATGTGTTAGTCAGAGCATATGCCTCGATTTCGAAATAGGGATCAGCCGGTGCGGCTAAATGCTCAAGTGCTTCAATCCTTTTGAATAACTCAGGTGTGTGTTTCTTCCCGTTGTAATGTATTGTCCGCTTAATGGCCATCCACATATCTGGCCATTTACCGCCAGCGCCATATTTGCGCACTATGTTTTCGAGAATGTCAAAGCAGCCTGCATAGCTCCATAATCCTACAAAATGGTCTGCTAGTATCGCCTTTGCCCAATTACAAATGGGTTCATTGTCCGAATCTAAAAACGGCACTAACAACTCGATATAGCCTACGTACCAGTCTAATTTCTCTTTATTCGTTGTAGGCTGCCATCCAAAGTCCCTGCTACGAGCGCCAAAATCAAACTCTCCAAATGAGCTCCAATGAGAAGCCTCAAACGCGGACCGAAGAATTTCCTGCGCAATCTCACGCTGTCTCAAACTGCCAGAATTTAACATTCCATTCACAAAAGAATGTCTTCGCGCTGGAGTAGCCTGTGTCCCAGAGAGGTATAATGAAAAAAGGCTCGCCAATTGATTAGCGATACTATTGTTGTTCTCACCAGCTTTTTCTGTTTCCGCAAAGCGAAGAATTAGCCCAGCAGCACGGTCGAAGTACTGATCATCATATGCTATTTTTCTAAGTAATCGAACGAACGTAGGAAAATGTTGATTATCTCGCGAGCAGAAATCTCGAGCTTCCGAAGCTTTCTCTATAGCGATTAAAACTACATCTGGAAACACAGGTGCGATGTGAGTTAGTGCCGTAAGCAACTCAGCATTGCACTGTGCAATGTTATGAAATGGCCCATCAATCCTCATCCACGTATGGGCGAGATATCTAGCAGGTTCGTAGTCATGCAGATATCCTAGTCGATGAGCGCATGATTTGAATAAGCGAAAATTATCAGTCTTTAACAACTCAGCATTAATTATATCAGGTTCGATGTTCTGAAGAGCTCGCCGTGCGAGACGGTTAGCTACTGCATGCGGG
>CAZBLG010000086.1:0-2258 GCA_964492805.1 uncultured Candidatus Saccharibacteria bacterium | reverse complement strand
TGGTTGTTTCAGCCACCGTTCGTCGGCTAGGACGTCGACTTGTTAACAAGGACAACAACAAGGACAAGAGGTGAACCTAACCATAACGGTGATGGTGCCAGCTTATAACGAGGCCGTTGACGTTGCTTACACAATTCGCGGCATACTTGCTCAATCACATCCTCCCGATCAAATACTGGTGGTGGATGACTGCTCAACTGACGGAACTGGAGAAATTGCTCGTCAGTTCAAAGGCGTTCAGGTTGTTCGCCCCGAGACTAACTGTGGGTCGAAAGCTCGAGCTCAAAACTGGGCTATGTCTTTTGTGACAGGTGACCTAGTATTGCCTGTTGATGGTGATACGGTTCTTGCGGAAAACTACATAGAGCTGTTGATTCGTGAGTTCGATCGTGATCCTTCTGTTACCATTGCCGCTGGATGCGTTTTGACCCAAAGAACAGACACTGTCTGGGAGAAGGGCCGAAACATTGAGTATCTCTTTGGCTTTCATTGGTTTAGAATTATCCAGAATTGGGCAAATAGTCCGACTGTTTGTTCAGGTTGCTGCACGGTTTTTCGTACTAAAGAGGTACGAGAATTTGGTGGCTTCCCAGAGCGGACTATGGTCGAGGATATCGACTATACTTGGAGCCAACAGATTCTGGGCCGTAGGGCTGTTTACGTGGCCGATGCTGTGGCCTATGCCGCGGAGCCTAACTCGCGCAAGTACCTGTGCGAGCAGCTAAACCGGTGGAAGTCTGGTTGGTTTCAAAACGTCCGATTGCATGGACTGCAGATGATTCGGCGTAAGCCGATATTGGCCCTGTGGGTGGGTCTAAGCATCTGGGAAATCATGATTGGCCCCCTGTTACTCATGGTTCCCTTTACGATGCTAGCGAACGGTTTGCCTTGGTGGTTCATCGTGGCGTTTATGGTGCTAGCTGAGCTTGTGGTGTTTTTTCCGCCTATCATCTACGGATGCATGAAGCGAAACATTTCAATCACCAAAGCGCTGAGTTGGTACCCAGCCTTTTGGCTTTTGAAGCTCCACAACTTCTACTTTGATCTCCGATGCGGCTTTGTCGAGCTTGTTTTGGTACCGTTAGGGCGCTCAAAAGGTCTGACGGTATATGTACGAGGCAAGGCATAGCCCCGAGAAAAGTGAGATGTAAAACCCCAGTCACGTACTGGGGTTTTCTTCTATTGAGACATAAAGTGCGGTAGTTTTTCTCAGATGCCAGGGTTGATCCATGGAAGTTAATGCTAAGCGTGAACGATCCCAGCCATCACCGCGTTTCGGCCGTTGACACCCTTTGCCTTCCAGTTGCGCTGAGAGTAAAGAGTTGGATCGGTGAGGCTGTTGTCGGGACTAATGGCAATATGGGTTTCTTTAATACCCAGTTCACCGAGCTGAGCGACAATGGACGCAGCAAAGTTGAGATTGCGATTTCCCTCTTCATCAAGCGGTCCGAGGTGATAGCGGGTGACCGGGGATTTCTCTAGCTTGTCTAGCATAGATCCGTATATAGGATAATTGCTAAGTGCATGCGGCGAGACATAGACATGAGTGTTTGGAATTTTTAGAGGCAGTTGACTTAGGGTTTTCTTAATAATATCCTCAGCTAGGCTTTTGTACCCGGCATGAACCACAGTTAGGTTTTGATGGTCCTCGGTGGGGTCAGCCACAATGAGCAACGGACAGTCAGCCGGGGAATACGCGATACCTCGACCTTCGACGTTGGTGTGCACAGCATCAGCAAACGCACGCTCTGACTTGGTATGACACACAGTATCAAACTGACTATCGTCTAGTAGGTTAGTGGCGTACTCAGGGCGAGGCCTGGCTAGCTCTTTTAGGCAAAGCATGCTCATGATCATAGCTATACGGGTAGCAGAGCGCTTGCGCTCGATCCGCATAAATGTCTCGCGATCAATTGGTGGCTGGAGCAAGTCATAGGTGTTACCTAGTGGGAGGTCAGCCTGAGCTATACTGCCGCTAAGAGGATCGACCTGGGGGCTAGTGCGACGAGTTTCACCATAGCGAATCCATGGAAAATCAGCAAAAATTTCTGGAGTTTCAGTTATAAATTCAGATGAATTTGCGGGTATATCCGGGTAAGATACTTTCATATTAAAATTAAAACACGAAAGTATAGAGGGGTCAATAGTTAAATCGGTTTACTGCTGAGGGTTTGACAAAAAATCAATTTCCTTAATGATATCAAGCAGGGCCTGAGCTTTTTTGCCCTCATCAGCGATACTTTTAGCAGCTTCGTGAG
>CAZBLG010000085.1:0-2377 GCA_964492805.1 uncultured Candidatus Saccharibacteria bacterium | reverse complement strand
ACCCTACTAAACCATAAGCGCCTTGTCAAGAAAAATTATACCAAAGACCCACTCTAGCACTCTTGACATGAGAGTGCTAATTTTGATACAATAGTAAGTACAGAAGCATGATGCTTCTCCTATCAGTAAGCGAAAGGAGGAATATTATGAACAAACTTATGCGGCATGATCCGTTCGCCGAGCTAAACGCTCTGCAACGCCAGTTCTTTGGCGATGACTGGCTGAGTCCCCTAAAAGGCATAAACATCCCCACTACGGATGTCTACACAAAAGATGACGTCCTAAACGTCGAGGCACATCTACCCAATTTTAACGAGGATGACATTGACATCCGGGTAGATAATGGCTCACTTATCATTAGTGCTGACCGTCGCGAAAAGGAAGAGGATAAAGACAAGAAGTACATCGTACGAGAAAGCTCCAGTAGCTTTTATCGCCAGATACAGCTACCGGAACGCGCCGACAGCAGCGCCATCGAGGCAAACCTAGATGATGGCCTGCTGACGGTAAAAGTCCCTCTCACACCTCTTCCTGAACCGCAGCGCATTAGTCTAAATACTGGCAAGAAATCAAAATAACACGCTAACTGGTAGGTTCTTGCCACCATAGAATAAAACACCACACCGCTAAGGTGTGGTGTTTTAGTTTTCGCACCCCACCCCATCACAACCCGAGGCTGCTCTGCAGGCCTGATCCGATTTACTATCTTTAGTCGGATTTTGGTGGCGCACAAACACCATCAGCGCAAGTAGCTGCGCCCTCACTACCCACAATTTCTAGCGGGTGCTGCTCGTGCCAGGCCTTTTGAAGAACCTCCAAAAACACCGCCTCGCCCTGCGCGCCAGACACGCCATACTTTTGATTCACTACATAAAACGGCACACCACTAATACCCAGTTGCCTGGCCTGATTTACATCAGCAGAAACCTCTTGGCTATAGGCTCCATCTTCAAGTACCTTCAGGGCCTCACCCTTATCTAAGCCGACATCAGCCGCCAAGCCTGCTAATACTTCGTGATCTCCAACGTGCTTACCTTCGCTAAAGTAGGCTTTATATAGCCGATCCACCATCTCTATTTGCTTACCTTTATTAGCCGCAAAGTGAGTTAGGCGATGGGCATCTTCTGTTCTGGTCACAACCAGGCTGTCCAGGTCGTATTTCAAATCATACCTACTAGCCTGCTCCGAAACACCCGCGTTCATCTGCTTGGCTTCTTCAAGCGATTTACCTAGCTTTTTGGCGAGCATATCATGGATATTGCCGTCATAGTCGCGCGGCAATGTGGGATCCAGCTCAAAGCTATGGTAGCGGATCTCTATCTTATCTTTATGCGCAAAATCGTTCAGAGCCAGCTCAAACTGCGCCTTACCTATATAACAAAACGGACAGGCTATGTCCGACCAAATGTCAACTTTCATTTACCCTCCAATTTATAATAATCACTCCTATCCACTGTATAGACGCTATATATAATGTCAAATCACTCATCAACTTAGTCAAAAAGTAATTAATAGAAGATTCATACCTTAACGGATGAAAAGGATGAATCTTGGTTTCCCGACCTGGGTATCTACAGTAACCGAAGGCAGTATGAGAAGCTGTCCTACTAAATAGGATAGTTCTGGATTTGCGACTTAATTATCTACTCCGTACTGACTCAAGCTTGTGAATTGCAGCCGCCATACTTCGCACGTCGTGCAAAGCATTATGTACGTGACCGTCCATCCTTAAGCCGACAGCCTTATAAAGCGTACCGCTACTATACGCATCTGGGTCAATACCATAGCCCGGAAGTAGCGCTTTTACTCGAATAAAAGCTTCTTCGAATGGCCACGCCAAGCCTATGTAGTCACAGTTTTGAAGCAATACCTCTTCGTCTTTGTCGAATGTATAAATCTCTACCCCATCAGCAAACTCAACAAATCTTCCCAGAGCATCCGAAAACGAAATACCTTCGCGGTCAATGTCCGCCTGTGTAGTGCCTGTTAGCTCGACAAAGAAGTCCGTAACCTGCTTGTCGTACGCAGGAGTAACCAGACAATCAAAGGCCGCCAACTCCTCACCCGTCTGAGTATCCACCATGATAGCTGCTACTTGTACTATCTGCCTCTTGTCAGCAGCCGTCGGTCGCGGCGTGCCCCGTAGCATGCCGGGATAGTAGTATTCAGTATCAAGATAGATTCGCCTCATGAGCGTAGTATACTATGTTGCTCAAACCACACAGCAATCGTCTCGACGTCGTAGTGTTTTACGGCAACATCGACTGCAAAATCTTCGAGTTTGCCCTTTTTGGCGGAAAACACACGTCCATTTAGCTCCAGAAAGGTTAATGCCGTAAGCGTAGCCGTGCGCTTATTGCCGTCAGAAAACGGATGG
>CAZBLG010000084.1:0-2450 GCA_964492805.1 uncultured Candidatus Saccharibacteria bacterium | reverse complement strand
TCTGCCAAGCAGGCGGTTGGTTAGGGTGGATTTGCCAGCACCGGATGAGCCCATGATGACCGCAGTCTGACCTGGCGCAATCAGCTGCTCGATAGTGGCTACGCTCTCATCCTGCACTGCGCTAATGATGACGCTTTCGACACCGAGACTGGATAGCTGGGCTTGCTTTTCAGTAGCGTCGCTGACTGTGTCGGCTTTGTTGAGTAGGATAATCGTCTTGATGCGCTGCTTAGCCAGCTGAAATACGTATCGCTCAAGTCGTTCGACACTAAAGTCATGATCGAGTGGCTGCACAACGAATGCTATATCAACATTTGCGGCGACAACTTGCTTGTCAACGAGCCGACCAGCCTGTCCGCGAACGATTTCTGTGCTGCGTGGCAGTACCTCGTGGATAGTGGCAGACCCGTCTGCGTGAATTTCTGCCGACACCCAATCACCAATCTTGGGCATATCAACGCTTTTGAGCTTGTGGGCAAGAGTGCCAGAAAGTCTTGCCGAGTGTCTCTCAGGTGTAGCAACCTTGTATGTTTGTCCAAAATCAGCCACAACGCGGGCAGGGGTAGATGCATCTGGTTCGCGCTTCTGCCACGCAGCAGCACGCTCATCGTTCCAGCCGTAGGTTTGTAGGGTGTGCATATGTTACTAGTATACAGTGCTTCTCTCTGTCGAGTGTGCAGATTTCCTGGTCTTGACTAAAGTAGCGCTAGTCAAGCGAAAGCCTATAGTGTTCGGAAATTCTATTCTCAGACTCGTTTTCTGAACTTTCAAGCTCACTATAGTCGATAAACCTTATTTCGTCAGCGTCGCTACCAACGCTAAAATTATAATTGTCTACTTCAAGCAAAATGACGATTTGAATTTGCCAAATATCCCTTGTCAGTAGCTTAACTGGATTTTGTATTTTTAATATCCTATATTTGAAAGCCCCTTCAAATGATACCTCTTCAAACAGCTCTCTGGCAATCGAGGCTTCGATCGTTTCTCCGTGGTCAATGCCACCGCCTGGAAGTTCCCAACTAGAACGGTTGCGCTCTTTGACAACCAAAATTTTCCCGTCTTGGTCCTTAATGAGGCATTTAAATGACACACGATAAAGAGAATCTTGATGCATGCATATATTGTACAGCAAGCAGGCTAGGGCTGTATCTACGCCACGGCAAGCAGTAGATCGCTGTACGGCTTTCACCACGAAATATTTGGCTGGGGATGAGGGATATCAGTCGCTACGCTCCTTCCTCCGTTCATTTGCAAAAGAAAATACCTGCGGTGCTTTCTTTTGCTTCACTCACTACGCCGAACCCAGTCGTATTTTGTTGAAACAAAAGTACGGGGTTCAAATCGCATACGACTAGCAAATAAAATTACGACCAGAAGGTCGTAATTTTATTTGGCTGGGGATGAGGGACTCGAACCCCCGATCATGGGACCAGAACCCACTGCCTTACCACTTGGCTAATCCCCAATATGTCTAGTTAGTTTTACGTCTTCTCGGACCTGCGCTAAAAAAGTTCTGGCCCCATGTGGGGCTCATATTGATTTTCTCGGCCCTACGGCCTCAGGAACTACTGCCCTACCACTTGGCTAACTTCCAGTAACAAAGGCAATTATATCGAAAATCACCAGAAGGTGCAAATGTCTTGACTCACTCCCACCCTGACAGATATACTCATAGGCATGATTAAAAAAGCTTATGGTTTCACGATAGTCGAACTGCTGATAGGTATCGTAGTAATCGGTATTCTGGCAGCGATTTCTACGGTGGCCTACAGTGACGTGTCCGCCAAAGCTAATGATGCGGCAGTGAAGAGTGATCTGGCTAACCTAGCTAAGAAGATTAGCATGGACGCGGCTGAGAGGGGGAGCTATGTGCTCGGAGCTTATGATATACCATCATCCGGGGGAATGAACTGGGTTCGGTTTAATATTAAGTTTAGTGTGTCAAAATCTGCATACAATACCAATACAAACAATCTTTACTACTGTACTGGGGCTCGGTCGGGCGTTCAGGTTTTCGTGATCGAGGCCGCCAGTAGGTCGGGCAACGTATTTCGCTATGACTCGTCGTCTGGCTTGCAGGAGCGAGGCGCCGTAGCCGGCCCAACTTCTGATGGAACTTGCTCTGGGTTGACTAGCGCTAGCTTTTCTAATGGATACAGCATAGCTAATGGCTGGTTCCTATGGACATCGTGACTATATGGATATTCAGACGATAGTCAAGCTGATCGCCGACGGCATGGTTATACCAGTAGCCTTAGTCGGTGCGTATACGCTGCTTCGGTATGTCCCGTCGACCCAAAGATATGAGACATACATGAGAGTGCTGATGGCGGGATTGACTTCTTATGTCGCAGCAAAAATAATCGGACTACTTTATCAGCCAGCCACTTTGCGGCCATTCGAGCTCATGGGGGTGGATGCTGGCGCTTCATTTTTGAATAACCCAGGGT
>CAZBLG010000083.1:0-2469 GCA_964492805.1 uncultured Candidatus Saccharibacteria bacterium | reverse complement strand
AGGCCGTATCAATACTATGCAGTAGAGCGAATAGTTGAAAAGGTCAACAGCTCTAGCACTGGTGGATATATTTGGCACACCACAGGCAGTGGCAAAACCCTGACTAGCTTTAAAGCTTCGCAAATCATGACCGAAAACCCAGATGTCGACAAAGTGCTATTCGTGGTTGACCGCAATGATTTGGACTACCAGACAATCAAAGAGTTCAACAGCTTCAAAGAAGGCAGTGTGGACGGTACCGATAACACAAACGCCCTTGTGAAGCAGCTAAGCGATCCAGATACTAAACTGATTGTAACAACAATCCAAAAGCTTGATAACGCTGTCAAAAAGGAGCGACATGCTAAAGATATGGAAGCGGTACGTGATCAGCGAATTATATTTATCTTTGACGAATGTCATCGCAGCCAGTTTGGTGAGACGCACCATAATATCACCGAATATTTTAGTAATTATCAGATGTTTGGCTTTACTGGCACACCAATATTTGAAGACAATGCCACAGGCAACACTAAGTTTGGTAAGCGAACGACCAAAGACCTGTTTGGTGAACGGCTACACGACTACGTCATTACCGATGCTATCAACGACGGCAATGTATTACGGTTTAGTGTGGAGTATGTCGGCAAGTTCAAGCAGCGCGAGGATAGTGACACTAATATAGATATAGATGTCGAGGCAATTGATACACGTGAAGTAATGGAGAGCGATAACCGTATCGACAAAATTGTCGACTATGTACTAGCAAATCACGACCGCAAGACACACGGCCGCGACTTTACAGCTATGATGGCAGTGAGCAGCGTGGATGTACTACGCAAATATTACGATGCATTTCAGTCTAAAAAACCAGACAACCTAAAAGTCGCCACAATATTTAGCTACCAAGCCAACGAGGAAGACAAAGACGCCGATGGTCTAATCGATGAGGTTGATATCGATATGACCGACGATGCGCATGTCAACGAACACTCGCGCGAGGTGCTAGAGCGCGCTATGAGCGACTACAACAAGACCTTTGGCACGAACTACACCACACGCGATAGCAAAAGTTTCTATAACTACTACAAAGACATTGCACGACGAGTAAAATCACGCGAAATAGACATCCTGCTGGTTGTGAATATGTTCCTAACAGGCTTTGACAGCAAGACACTCAATACACTCTATGTTGATAAGAACTTACGCTACCACGGCTTACTGCAGGCATACAGCCGCACCAACCGCATACTAAACGAAGTAAAATCACAGGGGAACATTGTAGTGTTTCGTAACCTCAAGAAGGCAACCGATGACGCAGTGGCGCTATTTAGCAACAAAGACGCCAAAGAAACCATCTTCCTAAAACCATATGAACATTATCTGCAAGAATTTGATACTAAGGTCGCCAAATTATTCGCCTTTACACCAGAACTAGCCAGTGTAGATGCGCTAATGGGCGAGACAGAAAAGAAACAGTTTATAGAGCTATTCCGTGAGGTCATGCGAACACGTAACGTACTGTTGTCATTCACTGACTTTGACTATGCGGATACTGCAATGAGCGCACAGCAGTTCGAAGATTTTAAGAGCAAATATCTAGATCTGTACTTCGAGACAAAAGACGACGGCACAGAAAAGGATTCTATCCTCAATGAAGTTGATTTTGAGCTAGAGCTTATCCGAGTAGACAATATAAATGTAGACTATATTTTACGCTTACTCGCCCGCTATGTAGAAGCTGACGGCACAGAAAAGCAAAAGATACACAAACAAGTTAATGATTTGATGATGGGTGATGAGAAACTGCGCTCAAAACGCGACCTTATAGAGCAGTTTATTAACGGCTGGCTGCCAAACATCAAAAATGGCGATGATGTAGACGGAGAATTCCAAAAATTCTGGTCGGAGGCCGAGAGGGAAGCGATAGAAAAATTTGCAGCCGATGAAGGCCTAGATACTGAGCGTCTAGAAAAGCTATTAGAAAACTACACTTACAGCGGTCGCATGCCACGCAATCAAGACTATGCTAGCACTCTCATTAAAAAGCCAAAAATACGCGAGCGCAGCACAATCCTAGAGCGTATTGCCACCAGATTCAATAAACTTGTAACCACGTTCATAGATAATGTGTAATGAAACAAAATAATACGAAACGCTGGTGGCTGTACGTACTGAAACTAGAGCAAGACAAGTGGTATGTTGGGATTACCTCACAAACTCCTGAAAAACGGTTTAAGCAACACCAAAACAACTTCTTAGCGGCGGGGTGGACAAAAAAATACAAACCCGTAGCTATTCACGACACAAAAGATCTTGGTGAATGTGAAATCGAGCGTGCTCAATTATTTGAAGGTAGGGTAACGCGCGAATATATGGAAAGATATGGCGATAATAACGTAAGAGGCGGTGACTTAACCGACACAGAGGAGTATAGCCGTCATTTCGGGCGGATCTTCCTGAAAAATGATTTCCAAGAAATAATCTGTA
>CAZBLG010000082.1:0-2625 GCA_964492805.1 uncultured Candidatus Saccharibacteria bacterium | reverse complement strand
CTGTAGACGATTTATCTTAGCTGCGCTCACACACCTATTGTATCAGCTAGGCGCCAATCTTGTCTTTTTTAGGACGCCTTTTAGCATTTTGCTCGATATACTCAATAATTGGCGTGGCTACGTCGCGCCCAGTTACCGTCTCGATGCCGAAGCCTGGGCTGGCGTTCACCTCTAGAATTAACGGCCCACGAGCTGAGCGCATAAAGTCCACGCCAGCCACGTTTAGGCCCATAGCCCTGGCGGCCCTGACACACATCTTTCGTTCTTCAAGAGTTAACTTAACCGCTGTTCCCTCGCCGCCTTTGTGTAGATTAGAACGAAAATCATCGTCAAGACTCTGCCGTTTCATACTGGCTACCACTCGGCCACCAACTACAAAAGCTCGAATATCCACTCCGGCCGATTCTTTGACAAACTCTTGAATCAAAATATTCGTACCATCCTCATTAGTTAGATAGAATGCCTGCAGTACTGACTTAGCAGCTTTTTTGCTCTCTGCCAACACCACGCCATTGCCGTGCGTTCCACGAGCTAGCTTAATGATTACTGGTGTCCCGCCAAGCTTCTCGATAAGATCATCGATGTCGGCTGAGTTGCGTGAAAATACTGTCTTTGGAACCCCTACACCTGCCTTAGCTAGAAGCTGCATTGAGCGTAGCTTATCGCGCGAGCGAGCAATTGCCAGTGATCCAGAAATTGAATACATACCCTGCATCTCAAGCTGACGGATAATAGCCGTGCCATATCGTGTCATGTAGCTAGCGATGCGAGGAATTATTGCATCGTAGTGAGACAAATCCTCACCCCTATAACTAACGACTGGATGGTTTTGCTCAATTGAAGCGTAGCACTCCTTATACTTCACGATCTTTACCTCGTGACCACGGGCTGAGGCTACCTCCTTGAGGCGCTTTGTAGAGTAGTTCCCAGGACCGTTTGACAGGATTGCGATTTTCATAACTCTAGGTCTCCTCGCTGATTTTGTGCATGATATTTCTGAAAAAACTTCCGAGGATCTTTTCTCAACTCCTTAGTGAGCGGCCCCGGTCGACTACCTCTCCTATTATGATACCCCTTAGATACGTCAACCAGAAACTTTTTATGTAGTAGCCGGCAGCCGATCAGCACAGGATAGGTATTATTTGAACGATCGGCCAGTGTAAATGTAGCCCTGACGCGTTTGCCTGAAATACGCACCACTAACTGAACGCGATAGCGAACCTGGCGTGTTCCGTGTGCACTTACGACAGATGTCGCGTCAAAGCTGCGGGTAGTGTGTCTTTTTCCAGAATAAAACTCTGAGCCTTTCGCAAAAAGAGAAAAAGACAACTCACCACTTTGCCCTATATCGATCTCTGAGGCCCATATGGCTGACGCGTCGGCGCCTGTATCTATTTTTGCTGGAACCCTCACTCCACCCTCAGAAGCAATAGTTAACTCAGCCGTACGGCCGATAACAGTCAATGGCTTAGTTGCATTAGTAATAATCCTTGAATTCATATGCTTTTATTATATCATTTTTACTAATAAAATCAATATTTTCGCTCTACGGCCTTAGCAAGCTGTTGCGCCAAATCATATCCGCTCAACTCTATATAGCGCGTAAACTGCGGCGAACGATTGACTTCAAGAAGAATCGGCCCCTCTGGGGTGATGGCGATATCTAAGCCCAGCAAATCGTAATCCTTCAGTTCCCCTAGGAGCTCCCTACAGAAATCCTCCAGACCCCTAAAGAGAGCCACCGACTCAACCGCTTTTGTTTTACTGCTGGGCGTTTTCGAGCTTCGCTTGATAGCGCACGGCGTCAGCTCACCCCCAATCGAATACACCCTATACTCCTCCAGGATACTGAGGCGTGGTTGAACAATATAATTTTCACGATCTCCAATATCCGGGCTCAGCTCAAAGTAAATATCCCTAGATCGAGCAGAGATGCGCTTCTTTATTATGAACTGATCAGGTATATTTCGCGCCTCAGAAAGTAGCTGAGTCTGAGGCATGAAATCCCCAAGCTCTAGATATTGCCTCCACTTATCCTCAATCAGCAGATCATCTGCTCGTTTGATGGCATCAATGTAGTGCGCCCACTGGTTGCGAGCCATAAACTCATCGACCGACCGCAACATATCTCTGCCCCAGCCTTGAGTGAAGGGGTCTCTCAAGTAGACGATATCGTACTTCTCGCTGACCCCAGCGAGGTCCCTGTAGTTGACCACGCTGACTGATCGAGCCTCGGATGCCTGGCGCACAAATAAACCCACCGAGTGGTCAACGTCAGTCGTCACAATCAGCCAAGAAATTTTAGACATACCTGTATATTATAAAGCAATCACATCGAAGCAGGGCTACGCCTCAGCCTAACTAGCTAAATAAACCCTTCTTTTCGTTCTTTCTAAACTCTTCCAGCAGCTCCCTCTGCTTTTTCGTCAGCTTCGTCGGGATATCAACAATCACACCGACGATGTGTGGTCCGCGCGATTCGGTGCGCAGGTTGGGCACGCCGTGGCCAGACAGCTTGAAGTCAGTGCCATTTTGCGTGCCGGCTGGAATCTTCATCCGTACCTTGCCATCAACCGTATCAACATCAATCTCAGTTCCTAGTGCCGCATCGGCCATTGAAATATG
>CAZBLG010000081.1:0-2648 GCA_964492805.1 uncultured Candidatus Saccharibacteria bacterium | reverse complement strand
GTGCGTGACTATGCTGATGTTAATGGTGATGGAATTATTGACGATGATACTACAAAAAAAGCTCTGGCTATGCTCGAGATTGATGAACTAGGACTAGACCCAGCCGACCGAAACCTGCTTAGAAGTATGGTCGAAAACTACAGCGACAGTCCAGTGGGGCTAACGACTCTGGCGGCACTGACTGGAGACGAAGCTACGACAATCGAGGACTTCTATGAGCCGTATCTATTGCAAATCGGCTTTATCGAAAAAACTCCAAGAGGCCGCAAGATCACTATCAAGGCTAAAAGGCACATTCAGGACACGAAACTATAGTGGTATAATATTTCATATGAACCCTCAAGAGCCAGAAACTATACATAAACCAGTAGCCTATGACCCCGAGGGTCGGCCACTATATCATCACCCACCAGCCCCAACTGCCAACCCTCAGTCGCCGACTCCCACCAAAGCTACCTCTCACATAACTTCACGGCCCGAGAGGATTGACGGTCAGAATTTTAACCCACAAATTCGAGCTCAGTACTCAAATGAGCCGGACATGTTTCACACCAGCCGTTCGATTGAGGTTTCGCCATTTCAAGTTAGCGAAGCGTTGATGGCAAAACACTTAGAGTCAAAAGAGCGCTATCCGTACCTCAATCTGAGTGCGGGAGAGTTTGTTATTTTAGATATCAAACGTCACCCTATCGGCATGCTAGCGCCTATTGGCATAACGTCAGCCCTACTTTTGGCTATATTTACTTTCGGATCCTTCTATCCGTCAATATATGAACTATCCGCTGGTGCGATCATGCCATCACCAACTGCGATGTTCGGCATCATCGTCTTATTTGCGGCTTTTGTAGTGCTTGGGGGTGCGGTAGCCCTATGGGTCTATTTGCAAAATCAGTTTTTTATGACTAACGAAAGTGTCATTCAAGAGCTCCAGGAGAGTTTGTTTTCTCGCAAAGAGCAGACTGTTAGTCTGGGCAGTATAGAGGACGCCAGCTTTAGGCAGACTGGAGTGCTACAGACGCTTCTTGGTTATGGTGCGATTCGTTTGAGTACGGAGGGCCAGGAGACGACCTATACTTTTCGCTACGTTACCAATCCGAAAAAGCAAATTTCAATACTCAATAACGCAATTGAGTCTTTTAAGAACGGTCGACCAGTACTAGGTCCAGAGCTGTAGAGATTTTACGAGCTGCTAATTGCGGCTCTCTTTTACAAAATCACTTTCGCCAGTCAGTTTGGCGCGCAAGGTATATGCACTACATTGGCCGTCTTGGCAGTCCTTAGTCTCGTAGCGATAGTCTGAGCCACTCTCTCCTAGCTTAACGCCCTGCGGGTCTGTTAGTAGTGCGCTATCGAGAGTTTTTAGTGTCTCATCATCGATATACTCAGGGTAATAGCCATTGGTCGGGAAGTAGCTTTCTTCTAAGCTATAGTAAATTGCATTAATTGCTACCTTTTTTTGACTGTTGGTATTTTCGGTGTTAATCTTCTGAACTTGAAATAGTAGAACTACTCCAGCAGTTAGCAAAAACACAACCATGACGATCAGTTCTATTACGGTGAATCCCTGTTTGCTCATAAGGCCATTGTAGCAAATTTCCTTCAAAAACGGTATAATTAGTAGTATTAAGTGAAGGGGGAGAGACTATGGCAGACAAGCAGAGAAAGTCGACTACTGGTGTTGAAGAGAAGAAGGTGGATGACGGCAAGCTAAAGGCATTGGGGCTAGCGATGGATCAAATCACCAAGCAGTTTGGTGATGGTGCAATTATGAAATTGGGTGAATTTCAGCATGTTGATATTGAGATGATTCCATCGGGTTCACTTAGCTTAGACTTGGCACTTGGTGGCGGCTATGCAAGGGGAAGAATCATTGAAATTTATGGCCCAGAAAGTTCTGGAAAGACCACCCTAACCCTTCACGCAATCGCCGAAATTCAAAAGATGGGCGGCACAGCAGCTTTCGTAGATGCTGAGCACGCACTCGACCCGTCATACGCCAGAAAACTTGGTGTAGATACGGACAATCTGCTAGTTTCTCAGCCCGACAATGGTGAGCAGGCGCTTGAGATCACTGAAACCTTGGTTAGGTCGAACGCAGTTGATCTAATTGTGGTTGACTCGGTGGCCGCTCTAACTCCTCAGGCTGAAATTGAAGGTGATATGGGCGATAGTCACATGGGACTTCAGGCGAGGCTGATGAGCCAGGCTCTTAGAAAGCTTACCGGTATCATCAGTAAGTCCAAGGCTACGGTCATATTTATCAACCAAATCCGCATGAAGATTGGTGTGATGTTTGGCAATCCGGAGACGACCACTGGCGGAAACGCTCTAAAATTTTACGCATCTCAGCGGGTTGATATCCGCCGGATTGGCCAGATCAAAGTGGGCGATGATATCTTAGGTAACCGCACCAAAGTAAAAATAGTCAAAAACAAGGTTGCACCGCCATTTCGCATTGCCGAGTTTGACATTATGTACAACGAAGGCATCTCCCGCATTGGTGATATCCTAGACCTAGCTGCTCATCATGAGGTGGTAGCTAAGGCCGGTGCGTTTTATAAGTATAACGGTGAAACAATTGGTCAGGGTCGAGACAAAACAAAAGACTACTTGAAGCAAAATCCAAAAGTCTTGACTGAGATTGACAA
>CAZBLG010000080.1:0-2745 GCA_964492805.1 uncultured Candidatus Saccharibacteria bacterium | reverse complement strand
AAGCTAACGGGAGTACGTATGGGACTGACGATTCGTGAAATTCGTGAAAATACAATAAAGGCAAGACATCTAATGCAGCGCGCTCGCTCGCAGCATTTTGCGGTTGGTGCCTTTAACCTTGATAACCAAGATATACTTAGGTCAGTTTGCGCGGCTGCTCAAAAGAAAAACTCTCCGGTCCTTGTTGAAGTCACCAAAGGCCAGGTCGCTGACCTCGGCCTTGAAAACGTTCGAGATATGGTTGATAACTACAAGCACGAGTATGGCATTGAGATTTTTATAAACCTAGACCATAGCCCGACTGTAGAAGATGCCAAGCGCGGTATTGATGCTGGCTTTGAATTTATACATATAGATATAAGTCAGGCTAATCACGAGGCTACTGATGACGAAATTATCCGTGCAACTCGTGAAGTCGTCGAGTACGCAAAGTTTACAGGCGCTCTAGTAGAAAGTGAGCCACATTACTTTGGTGGCTCATCTAATTTCCATGAAGAAGCTTTTGACTATGAGGAGATTAAGAAAACATTCAGTACACCTGAAGGGTCAAAGTCATTTGTCGAAGCAACAGGTATAGATACATTTGCAGCGGCAGTTGGTAATCTGCACGGTAAGTACCCAGTGCCAAAAGAGCTAGACTTAGAGTTGCTACAGCAGATAAAAGACGCTATTGGAATAAATATCAGCCTGCATGGTGGTAGTGGCACGCCACTTCACTACTTTGCTGAGGCTGCGAAGATTGGCGTTACTAAGGTGAATATCAATAGCGACATGCGCTATGCGTACCGCAAAACTCTAGAGAAAGTACTAGCCGATAACCCGAATGAATATGCTGTTGCCAAGCTCATGGAGCCAGTACGTATGGCGGTTCAACAGGTTGTTGAGGAAAAGATCGACGCCTTTGGTTCTGCTGGCAAAGCCCTGCAATAAGTACTTACTGACACTAAAACGACTCGCCAATTGACGAGTCGTTTTTATTTAAAAAAGTTTTTAGCTAGATTTTTTAGATTCTAGGATATCTAGCATTTCGGTAAATGAATCCTCGAACTTTTTAACACCCTCTTCTTCAAGCTGCTTATAAACGTCATCAAAATCAATGCCGACATCTTGTAGCTTCTTGACGGTATCAAGGGCATCATTGAACATCTCTAGGTTGGTGTTTTCTATTTTCTCGGGTAGATTATCGATTACTTTGTTCACAGTTTCTTCGGGCATGGTGTTTACTGTAAGTGGTGCAATTAAACTAGTTATGTATATGAGATCATCATAGGCTGGATTTTTGGTCGACGTCGAGGCCCAAAGGAGTCGCTGAATGGCAGAGCTGTCGCTGTCAACCACAGCTGCTTTTGCAAAGTTGTCTAAGAAGATGTCATAGGCTAGTTGAGCTTGGGCGATGGCGGCTTTACCGCGCAGGGCTAGAGCCTCTTCTGTGCCGATGGCTTCTAGGCGCTTATCGACTTCGCTATCAATGCGACTAATGAATAGTGAAGCTACGCTGCGTGACGAGCTTTGCCTGTGAAGGCTGTGGCTGGCTGAGTGGGCCTCAGCAACGCGTTTGTAAACCCTTAAGCTGAATATCAGTGTGACGTTGACGTTGATGTTTTCGTTAAGCAGAGTTTCGATTACCGGAATGCACTCTTCAGTAGCTGGAACTTTGATCATGACGTTTGGTCGGTCAACTTCCTTCCAGAGCTTGCGTGCCATCTCAAGAGTGGCGGCACCGTCATGAGCGATCAATGGTGAAACTTCTAGTGATACGTAGCCATCCTCGTTGTGGCTGTCTTCCCAAACTTCCCTAAAAGCGTCACAGGCTGATTTGATGTCATCGATAATTATCTTCCAGTAAATCTCTTCGGTGCTGTAACCCTCGTAGGCTAGGCGCTTTATTTGCTCGTCATATAGCGAGCTTGAACTAATCGCGTTTGCAATAATAGTCGGATTGGAGGTGATGCCTCGAATGCCTTTATGTATGTAGCTGTAGATGTCGCCCGAGGTTAGTAGTTCTCGGCTCAAATTGTCAAGCCAAGGACTTTGTTTGTAGGGTCGATGTAGTCTGTGAAGGTTTGTCATGTTGCTTTCATTCTAGCATATACGGTATAGTAATGCATATGGTTAAGATTGCAGCATTTGGGGCGGCATCGCAGGATGTTTTTGTATCAGGTAAGGGTATTAGGGCCCAACTTGATCCGCGCACAAACGAATATATGGAAGAATTTGCCGAAGATTTTAAGCTTGGCGCGAAGATTACTGTTGATGATGTAGTGTTCTCTACAGGGGGCGGTGCAACCAATGCGGCCGTCACGTTTGCCCGGCAAGGGCTTGATAGCGTTTTTGTCGGCAAGATAGGCGACGACATGGCGGGTCACAGCGTTATAGCTGAGCTCGATAAAGAAAATATTGATACATCGGGGGTTATTTATCATCCAGCACAGGGTACTCAGTACTCTACTATACTGCTTGCTGACACTGGCGAAAGAACTATTTTGGTGTACCGTGGCGCAGCCAACTCGCATACCGCTAAGGATTATGAAAATTATGATTTCTCTGGCATAGATTGGGTCTACATATCTTCCTTTGGTGGTGCTTTTGAAGCTTTAGACGCCGTAATCACCAAAGCTACTCAGGCTGGTGCCAAGATTATGTTCAACCCAGGCGACGCCGAGCTTAGTTCTGTTGATAAACTAAAGCCGTTACTCGAAGATGTCGAGATACTAAGTGTTAACAAAGAAGAAATGAAAATGATCG
>CAZBLG010000079.1:0-2780 GCA_964492805.1 uncultured Candidatus Saccharibacteria bacterium | reverse complement strand
ATTTTACTTAATGCAAAGTCTTTGCTAACATAAGGGCAATGAGAAACAAAAAAAATAAACAACCAAGTACTAAGTCTTCTCGCAGTAGAAGTTCTAAAATATTTAAAAACAAAAAAATCATATTTTCCGCTGCAATCATACTGATAGTAGCAATTTTAGTAGTAGTGGGACTTTGGCTGTGGGATTTTCGCAAGGAGGCGTTAGAGGCTGAGATACGACAGCAGCATGAGGCACAAAACTTTGTTCTTGAGCGAAGTGAAGCACAGGTGAGGGCTGACGACTTGGGTCTAGCGGTTATTATAGATGGGACCGAGGAAACTTTAGAGGAGTCAACCCGGGAGCTGGAGCGGCAGATTGAGCTGACTGATTCGGCAGAGGAGAAAGCAATATATCTTAGTGAGCTGATTAGTGTGTATCGATGGTGGGAAGATTATGATACTGCCCTTGAGTACGCTAAAAAACTAGAAGAGCTAGAGCGGTCTCACTTGAGCGCTGGTCTGATGGCAGGCGTATATCAAGACTCAGAAGAGTTTGCCGAAGCTGCTCGCTACTACCAGATAGCAGCAGATAGAAGTGATCCAGCAGATAGTCCGCAGGAAGACGTGCCGTACAATAGCTACATGATACTGAAGAAAGAGGTGGAGGCTAAGCTATGATGAAGAAGTTTTTCGCGGTAGCTGGACTAGTGCTCGCTGGATCTTTAGTGGGCGGGATTCTTGGACCAGCTGAGGAGGCCGGGGCGGTAAGTGGAAATTGTTATTTTGGCAACACCGGGATGTATAACATGAGAACCGGAACCTGCAGCACGAATACTCAGTACGGAGCTTATCTTACCAACGACGTACTGACAGGTAGGGACTTGAATGGCAATGGTCATGCCATACCGAGCTCTGTTAATTCAAAAGCAGCGTTTATTAGCTTTATTCGGGGTAAGTTCAACTCGCCGTATGTTCAGGACAAGGTCGGCGCAGCGTTTATCATGCAAAGAATGCTAGGCTCTAGGTCCTGGCCAACTGCGGCTAGTATGAATGACTGGGAAGATCGCATGAGGCAAAGCACGGTTACCTTTCAATCTCTATCTACCGAGGTAACTAGTAGCTCTTGGTATGACCCGAGTATGCAAAATGTTTTTTTTGCCGCACGACCCCCCACTGGTCGCGCAGTAATTCGAATTGTGCATAACGGCCAAGTGCTGATTGAAGTACAACGTGACTGTGCTAACCCTACCATGGCATACAATAGAACCTTGCCGCCAACACCAACGCCACCCCCAGTAACGCCACCCCCAGGCACGCCCCCACCTCCGCCACCGCCACCGCCACCTCAGTGGAGAATGTCTGGCTCCTCGACTATCAGTCGAACTGAAGCTACTGTCGGTCAGACGGTGGTCTGGACACATCGAGTACAGAACAATGGTCCTGACGCAACCACTCAAGGTATTCGCACTTGGTCGCAACTTTCAGGATTTTCAGGCAGCGGCTGGAACGGCGAAAACCATCCTCTTACAAATACTTATGCTAGAGGCGCATCCAGGACATCATTTAACCGCACATCCTACACAGTTGGGCAATCAGACGTTGGCAACAGGCTGTGTCAGCAGGTGAGATGGCGAGTAACAGCTCACAATAATCCTAGTATGGGTCAGGGGGTGGAGCGGTGCGTAACGGTCATACCTGAACCTTGGTATACAACGGGCCATAGCTCTAGAACTGTCAACAATGACGCAAGTGCCAACTCGGCAGCACCGGGTAATATAGTTCGCTGGACCCACAACCTAAGGCTTGTGAGGAATTCAAACCATGTGCCAATCAATAGCTACACTGTTGCGACCGGGTTTAGCAATGGCTGGAACGGTGAACGCAATGGATTTAGTACACCACGCTGGCAACCAGTCGGCATCATAAGAACCATATCGCCAAGCACCGCCAGTCTAACTCAGCATACTGTAACGCAAAATGATGTGGGAAATAGCCTGTGTCAAAGATTAGAGTGGGAGCCGATTAGTGATGTTGCTAGCTCGATTGGACGATCAACTCCGGCCTGTGTTCCTGTGCCATATAAATACGAACTTAAGCCATCGGTCAGAGCGAATAGGGATGATGGAAGTATCGTAGAGCCGGGAGATACGGTTGATGTAACAGGTAGAGTGGAAAATACAGGGCCGACGAAAAGTCGCACCACTCAGTGGCGACTGAGTGAGATTACGTTCGGACCAGGGCCGCTTAACCCGCGCGCGGGTGGGGGTGAAAGTTCTCAGGAGCCAGGTGCCTATTGGACTCCACACGCTAACTATACTGAAATTCGTCGAGGTACAGGAGTATATAACCTAGGCACCACCACACCGTCAATACAGAATCGTTTAATTGATGACCTGCAGGTTGGCACTAGAATCTGCTGGGGCCTGTCGGTTCAGCCGCGTAGTGATGATAACGACAACTGGCAACACTCCAAATTACACTGCCTATCAGTCGGCAAAAAACCTAAAGTCCAATTTCTCGGTAGCGACATCCGCTCCAGCGACAAGGTCATAGCCGCTCCAGCGCCAATTGCCTCGCTGCACTACGGCTCATGGGCCGAGTATGCCATAATGTCTCCTGGCTTGGTCGACACAGCCTCTGGAGCTGCCTTCTCAGGTCCATGGAGTGGTGGTGGCAGTGGCAGGATTTATAACAACAAAGCCGACTATAACCGCCTAACCTTTGCTAACACAGCCTCAACATACGGAAACTTTGGCAGCACTCCCTCAACAGAGATACCGGTACTGTTCTCAAGCAAGGGTA
>CAZBLG010000078.1:0-2808 GCA_964492805.1 uncultured Candidatus Saccharibacteria bacterium | reverse complement strand
TGTAAAAGTATTGAAACAACCATCAATACGGCTGATCCAAGAACGATATATGGCAAAATTGTATCCAACGACATTTTCAATAACTCCTTATGGTTGACGCTCTAGTTTACGCAAATCGAGCGCGCTGCTCACTATATAGTTTACCAGACTAAGGATAATTCCCGCAATGATCGAGTTGCCAAACGACATCGCTAGTCCCGGCGCCAATTGTAGGGAGATATATACCATCAGACCGTTAACAATTATGGTAAATAAACCGAGAGTCAGCAGTATGGCCGGAAGCGATAAAATTACCACGATCGGCTTAAGGACAGTGTTGACCAAAGAAAAAATTAGTCCCGCAATGATAAATGCGCTCGCAGTCATAACCGGCTCTACCCCATCAAGGCCAGTGCCAAGCAACCGTACCGCCACCCAAATACCCAGGGCATTAAGCGCCCAGCGGACTAAAAAAACCTTCAACTGCCTCTTCATGCTCATATACACCCATTATATCACTCTGGCTCAGGCCCACCAATGCGCCGAAGGATAAGACTGGCCTTCACCGGCCCAACTATCGCCGCTATGTCCTCACTAGTTGCGGCTTTTAGCCCTCGGATACTGCCAAATTGCCTCATCAGTCTTGAGCGAGTTTTCGGACCAATACCTGGTATATCTTCTAGGGCGTTTTTCGTCTGTTGCGATTTTCGAAGCACCGAATGATAACTAATCGCAAACCGATGCGACTCATCGCGTATCCTCTGAAACAGCTTGACTACGTCATCAAACATCAAACTGCCAACCCCGGTCCCGTGTAGATTATTGGCGTGTCCTCGAGATTTGCTTAAACCTACGTGTAGATTGATTATATAGAACTCACCAGAATCGATAACCACTACCCCAGGTTGCATGTTTTTGGTCATAGCTGAAAGATCGACAGAAGAATCCTCTTTATGCACGATTATCTCCTCATTTCTTTTGGCAATTGCCACCACTGGCAACTGCACATTCTGCTCTTTCATTGCTCGAATCGCTGCTTGCAGCTGCCCTTTACCACCATCAATTAACACCAAATCCGGCAAACCCCAGGCTTTTTGATTTTTTTGGCTAAACCTGCGAAAAACAGTCTCATACATGCTAAAGAAGTCGTCATTTTGCTGACGCGTTAGCTTAAATTTGCGGTACTCTGAGCGAGCTGAAACTCCATTGATAAACACCACCATGCTCGCCACAACATTCGCCCCAGATATGTGAGAAATATCAAACCCCTCTATGCGCACCGGCTCCTTAGCTAGCCCTAGGATATGCACGATATCCCCAAGGGCCTTGTCTTTTGAGATACTCAAAAACTCCTGCTCACCGAACATCACCCGACGAGTAAGCTCGCGCATTGCCCCGAGTTTATTTCTTAGCTGCGTTGCCTCTTCAAAGCGCTGTTCACGAGCGGCAAGCTTCATTTCCCTCTCTAGTTCACGCGTCAACGCCACTCGATTGCCCCGAATATACTGAACAAGTCGGCGCAGATTGGCCTTATAGACCTCTGGTCCATCGGCTAGCTTGGGGCTTAACCCCAAATCCTCATTGAGCTTCGACTGGCCTGGGCGTCGAGCCGTAGTCAAGTATGGAAAAATCTTCCTCAAGTAGCGCAGAGCCTTTTTTAGCGCAAAACTATTATAAAACGGACCAATATACTCCGCTCCGTCATCTTGGGGATTGCGCGTAAAGCTAACTGTTGGCCACTCATTTTTCATATCGATCCTGACGAAACTTTGAGACTTATCATCGCGAAGTAGCACGTTGTAGCGTGGCATATAGCGCTTGACCATTTCGCTCTCTAAAAACAGCGCATCAACCTCAGACTCAGTTTCTAACCACTCAACGTCAGCGATTTCATTGACCAAAGCTAGTGTTTTATTGTCAAAACCTCGCGAAGCCTGAAAATACTGGCGCACTCGATTTTTTAGAACCGCCGCCTTGCCGACATAGATTACCTCACCACTACTAGACTTATGAAAATAAACACCAGGACTAATTGGCAGAGTGTCAAGCTTGGCTTTTAATTGCTCATTCACTCTGTTATTATACTATGTATAAGCTAACTTTACCCAAGAAGGAAAAACAAACATGCTTCCGCTCTGGTTTCTCTATGTTGCCGCCGCCATGCGTCTTGGTGGCGGGATGGCCTATCTTGTAGCCACCTTGCGAGGTAAAGCCCAGCCAAACCCTGTTAGCTGGCTACTCTGGAGCATGATACCCCTGTTGACGTTCTTTGTTGGCATTAGCACTGGGGTGGGCATCGAGATGATCATCACTCTCGCTGCCGGCATCAGCCCGCTACTGGTGTTTTTTGCCTCCATGTACAAAAACCCTCGCTCCTTTCAACTACGCGGCCTTAACCTTGTCTGCGTGATTATCGCTATAGCTGGACTAGCTCTCTGGCCGGTTACCAGTAGCCCGGGGCTGGCTATCGCTTTGCTACTGTTGGCGGACCTATCTAGCGCCCTACCAACCATCAAGAAAGCTTGGCAGAGGCCCTCCTCAGAGTTCTCGCCAACCTACCTCATCTCTTCAGCCAGCATGGTCCTAGCTCTTTTAACCATTACTGACTGGCAGTTTGCCGCGGTTGCCTACCCAATTTACGCCTTATCCGCCAACCTGTTAATATTCCTCCTCGCAAACCGCAAAAAGCCCTTAAGGCATAAAATACACAGATAATTTGTAATTATTGGACAATTCTATTGACTTTTCGTAAATAAAGTGATACCATGTAAACAACAGATGGAGCTTTGGGGTCCATCTTTTTAATACGTGTCTCGGCTAATATCGCGC
>CAZBLG010000077.1:0-2825 GCA_964492805.1 uncultured Candidatus Saccharibacteria bacterium | reverse complement strand
ATAAAATATTCGCTTTTTGGCTCAAACAGCCCACTTGGCCCAAATGAAATAGTCGTGCCGATGGAGTAGCTGACGGGTATTCCTAGTTGCTGAAGCGACCAAACTAGCATACCAGTTGCTGTCGTCTTGCCATGTGTGCCCGCAACGGCAATCAGCTTCAGCTCTTTCTCGCTGATAATCTGGGCTAGCAGCTCATCGCGCTTAGCTATGCGCAGCCCGAGCTGCTTCGCCAAAACTAACTCAGCATGGTCCTCAGTCAGCGCTGCCGTATGGACAAACCAATCGATTGCCTGACGCTCGTGCTCCGCCTGCAGAGCCGTGCCGTCCTGGGTTAGGTGAACCTTAATTCCACGCCCCCCAAGCTCCTTGGTGACCAGGCCAGCTGACATATCAGACCCAACCACCTCATAGCCAGCATCATGTGCAATTTCCGCCAGCGGACCAATACCCACTCCGCCAATGCCTGAAAAGTATATTCTCATAGGCCTATTATACACACCAGAGTTATCTAGCATAACCAGATACTTGCAAAATAATACAGAGTATGCTATACTAACAGTAAGTCAAACAATTAAACAAAAACAATGCTACCAAAACTATTTAAAAACATTTTCACTCGACGACATTTCTGGCGACACGCTAGTTTCTCAGATGTCGGGGAGCTTTATGCCACTCGTTTGATGCGCACTATTGCAATCAATGTTGGCGCTGCCTTTATGTCGGTTTTTATGCTCAAAAACGGCTATTCAATCGTTGATATTGCTCTGTTTTGGGCGGCCTACTTTGGATTTAAAAGCATTATTATCATGCCGGTTGCTCAGATGATCGCTAGGGGCGGCACTAAGAAGGCGATTATCTTATCGAATTTCCTCTACATCCCCTCGATGATAACCTATATATTCTTGCCTGAACTGGGTGTTTGGGCCCTGGTTGTGGCCGGGCTACTGCAGTCGACATCGGCCGCCATGTATGATATCTCTCATGTGATCAATTTTTCAAGGGTCAAAAACGTCGACAAGGCTGGCAGCCAGGTGGCTACGATGAATATTCTCGAGCAGGTTGCCAAGGGCATTAGTCCGCTAATTGGTGGACTTTTAGCGATGTTTTTCGACCCACGAGCAGCAATCATCGTCTCATCTATGTTTTTCATGGCAGCGGCTCTGCCATTGATGCGTACAGACGACAAGTCGTCGAAAGGTTTTAGATTAGCGCCAAAGGGTTTTCCCTGGAAGATGACCGCACGTAGCTTGTTTGTTCAGTTGCCAATAGGCTTTGATATTTTTGCCTCTGGCAATGCCTGGTCAATTTTCCTAGCTAGTCTAATCTTCGTCTCAGCTGGCAACCAGGTCTATGCAGAGCTAGGTGCACTAACAACCATAGTTTTCTTGGTGTCGATTCTGGCATCTCGGATGTACGGCAAGCTGATCGACAAGCGCTCTGGTGGACAGCTACTGTTTTGGGCAGCCGCTGGCAATGCGATTGTTCACGTGCTACGCATCCTCGTGCGCAACCCGCTAATGGTGCTTGGTACAAATACCGCCAAAGAGGTGATGACCACCGGCTACTCGATGGCATTTATGAGAGGTATGTTTGATGTAGCCGACCGCTCAGGCTACCGAGTGTTCTATGTCGCCCTGGCAACTTTGGTCTCGGCCGTTGGATCGGGTCTGGCGGCGCTGGTTCTAGCGGCTATCGTAATTATCTTTGATACGCTCAATGGATTTATGGCTTTTTACATCATCACAGCCCTTATCACCTCAATGATAATGCTGGCGAGGTTCCGGCTATACACTCGAGCATAGGCGTGATATAATTACCCCATAGAAAAGGGGTGGTTTTGGCAAACAAGCGAAATCTTCGTCAGGCTGTACGGCGATTTGAGAAGGTAAAGACTTGGCAGCTAGTCGTATTGTTGATTATGGTCGGCTTTATTGCGGCGACTTTTTTGCGTCTAAATAACATCGGTATGATCGAGCGCCGAGAGGCGGTCATCGTAGCCGACCAAGAGGGTGACAGGGTGCAGCTGGAGCGACGCCTGTATGACCTTCAGCGCTACGTTTCATCGCACATGAACGCCGATCCTGGGCGGATTGCACTAGATCATAGCTATCAGCGCGACAACGAGCAGTTAAAAGAGCAGTTTGCTCAAGCATCAGACACCAACCCCCACGGCAATGTCTACAGACTAGCGGCTGACGTTTGTGATCCAATTGGGCGGGCTCAAGGGTGGCGCTGGCCAGATCCGCGCTATACAAACTGTATTAACAGTGAACTTGAGAAGTATCCTGCAGCTAGCGAGCTACAAGATCAGTTCAAGCCGCTCCCGACCGCTCCCTACTACCATACCTTCGTTTCACCCCTGTGGACGCCAGATTTTGCCGGTTGGTCAGTGGTGGCTTTTGGGCTGGTTACACTAGTAATTATTGGTCGATTGGTTATGCTCGGGGTTCTAAAACTCCTTCTTGCTCGCAAATATCGTCGTGCATAAAGCTTGACAGAGGCCTACAGAGGCGGTACTCTGGAGTTGTATAGCAGTAATAGGAGGTATAAACCACATGGCTTACAAACACACTAACTCTAAGGGTGTTACATACTACTTGCACAAGACAGATGTCACACTTCGCGGTGGCAAGCAGCAGACAATTTACTTCTTTGCAAAGGTAGAGAAGAACGAAAAGGGTGTACCAACTGATCTTCCAGAAGGTCGCGTTGTTACTGAAAACCCACGTAACGGTTTCTTGACAATTAAGAAAAAAGCATAAGACTCTTGCACCATAAGCACGTTTGATATACAGTTATGTCAAACAAACAGGTGCCAAAACCCC
>CAZBLG010000076.1:0-2834 GCA_964492805.1 uncultured Candidatus Saccharibacteria bacterium | reverse complement strand
CGGGTAGTCTGCCGCCGTGTCGTTCCACTCGACCAGCAGCTGATGACGCTCTTGCACTGGCAGCACGGACAGTGACATCACTGACTGCTTTCCACCGCGGGTTAGTGCTTCGGTTAAACGCTCAACGGCTTGTTGCATGTAGCCAAGAATTCGTTTAGCGCCGACACCTGCATCCACTTGGGCATTTAGACTAAACCCTTGCGCTTCACCAAAGTCATCTACTGACAAGCCAAAAGGATAGTTAGTGCGCTCCTCAGCACCTAAGAGCTCTAGGCCTTCAATATGAAAGTCAGCCTCGTTATCACCGGATCCCGAATGTCTATAATTCAATATCGCACTAAACAAAGGTGTATTTGACGGTAAGCCGCTGCACCTTTGAGCCAAAGTTAAAGGAATCTGCTCATACTGCAGCAGATCCTGCAATGAGCCGTTCACCTGCGCCACCAGCCCCATGGCTCTCAAGCCACTTAAACGAACTCTCATTGGCAGGGTATTGATCATCACACCTAAGATTTGCTCAGCACCGTCCGTTCCTTGCAGCCTACCCGATAGGACTGTGCCAAATACCACATCGTCCCGACCACTACAAGACGAGACCACCATCGCCCACGCGGAATGGAAAATCGCCGCTGGACTAACTTTTAGGTCTTTCGCTATACGGCGGATTCGATTTGACAACACCGTCGGTAGATCTTCACGAACATCTTCAATGCCTCCACCATCGCCATAAGTATTGCTCAAATCGAATGGCAATGTTGGTTCATCAACATCGCTCAAGAGTTTAGTAAAATAGACTTCGGCATCAGTATGCGCCAGCTTATACTGCGCGTGCGCAATCACTGAACGAAACTGAACAGGACACTCCAGCTGGTTAGCTCGCCCTGCCACATATGCTGCAAGTTCCTTTGAAAACACTTTCATCGAAGTGGCATCATCAATGATATGGTGCATCTGCAAGGCGACATAGTACCGCTCTCTGCCTTCAACCTCACCGATTGTCAATTTCATGCAAGGCGCACGCGTAAGCTCTATTCGCCGAGCTATCAGCGACCTTAATTGTGCTATGTAACCATCGTCGCTTGCAGCTGCTTGTAACGGAACAGACGTTACTGGAAGATCTACCTCCCGATAAACTACTTGTACCGGACGAGCCAAGTCCTCCCAAAGCATTGCTGTTCTCAGAATATCAAAACGGCTAATGACGAAGTTTAATCCTTCTAAAAAGTCATCTAGACAACCCTTGCCCTCCAGCTTAAGGAATATATCCGTCACATATGGATCCACATCAGAATCCAGCATGTGCAAAAACAATATCCCTTCCTGTAGCGGCCCAAGAGGGTAAATATCTTGTATATTTTGGGCACCTCCCGGCACCCGATCTACAATGCCGGAAATCTCCTCTTCCGACAGATCCACTAGAGGCAACATCCAAGGCTCAAGCTCCTGGCAGCTGGCCGGAATCAAATTTTCTGGAACAACAAACGTTGGCGTGGAATCCTCCAATGAGCTATCAATGTAGTTTGCCAGGTCTGACAACGTTGGAGACGAGAAAACCTGTCTTACAGGCATCTTCAGACCACGCTGCTTCGCCTGTGCAATTAGGTTCATTACAAGTAATGAGTGCCCACCAAGCGAGAAGAAATTATCTTTTACACTAACTCTCTCAACACCAAGAACATTCTGCCAAATATCACATAACGCACGCTCCGTTTCTGTCACTGGAGCAACATACTCACTCTGCGACTGAGACACCTCTGGCAAAGGCAGTGCTTTTCGATCCACCTTACCATTCGCCGTCAAAGGAAATACCTCTAGCGCCACGAAAAACGAAGGCACCATATAGTCAGGTAAAAGCCTACTTAAGTAGGCTCTCAGTGACTCCGCGTCGACCTCTGGGACTGACTGATAGTAAGCTATAAGGCACTTATTACCCTGCTCATCTGAGCGCGCCAAAACCAATGCTTCCTTTACACTTTCATAATTCAGTAGAACCGATTCAATTTCTCCGCTTTCTATACGGAATCCACGAACCTTGACCTGATGATCATTTCGCCCCAAGTACTCTAGATCCCCATTCGGCAGCCAACGCACCAAATCCCCGGTCTTGTACAACCGCTTACTGCGATTATTAGCTTGCGGATAATAGTATGGATTTTCAATGAAGCGATCCTGAGTCAAATCCGGCCGATTTAAGTAACCTCTCGCCAGACCAGCACCACCGACGTACAACTCGCCAGCCACACCAATTGGGGACAGCCCACCTGATTCATTCATGACAACCGCAGACAGATCTGCCAGCGGTTTACCGATATTGCGCCTACTCCCCTCACCCTCAACCATTTCTTGCGTAACACGACAGTACGTCACGTGCACTGTTGTTTCGGTTATGCCGTACATATTAATCAACGCAGGATAACCATCTTTGTGCTTAGAAAACCATCGAGCAAGCGGCTCAAATGTTAGCGCCTCACCGCCAAACACAACGTAGCGCAGCGCCAGTGACTTATCTGAGCCATGATCCACTTTGATCAGATTGCTGAAGGCGCTCGGAGTCTGGCTGAGAACAGTCACTTGCTCCTTAGCCAGAAGTTCATAGAAGTCCTCTGGAGATCGAGAAATCCAGTACGGAACCACCACCAAGCGGCCCCCATGTATAAGCGCACCCCAGATTTCCCATACTGAGAAATCAAACGCAAACGAATGAAATAGCGTCCAGACATCACATTTACTAAAGTCAAAATGCTCGTTCGCAGCATCAAACAATCTGGTGACGCAACTGTGCTCGACCATAACCCCCTTGGGCTTACCAGTAGAGCCGGAGGTGTAAATCACGT
>CAZBLG010000075.1:0-2860 GCA_964492805.1 uncultured Candidatus Saccharibacteria bacterium | reverse complement strand
ATGATAAGCCGATTGGCAGTGAGCTACCCGAAGGTGTGAGATTTATTCAGGTGGAGCATGGCGGACAAGGGGTCGATCGGTCAAACCAGTGGCCAGCGGTTAGCGGCCTCGCCAAAGTACAAGATATATTGCAAAAAAGTACATAATATTATAGAATACAACTAAGTCGGTTGCGAAACCGTCTCTTAGGATGAGTTATGCATGAAAAACTAGCACCACCTAGTCCCGCGCGGATGGAGCTCGCCATGTCTTTGGCGCGCGCTGCTCTAGATGGCTACCAGCGTATGGGCATAGATACCCGCGGTGATTTGACTGAGCATGCAGACCGAGTGATTGGAGGGGTTGATGCCTTCGCCGGAAAGCTATTACACCCACTGGCATTTGTAGCTGTGATACTTCATGATATTGTTGATCGATTTTGGAATGAAGACAGCCCGAAGTTCAATGAAGAAAGAAGCGTAGCGGCACACGAACTGGCTAGCGAGGCCGTCAGAGTAATGGGCCTTACTGAAGAGGAGGCTGTTTACCTAAGCGCACTGCTCAATGACTTGGTCGGGGTGGAGATAGCATCGGGTGCGCACAGAAAAGGTGTGGCAAATGAGGTTATCTCAGGCAGTGAGGTTAATGGGCTACCAAAAGAAATAATAGAAATGATATCAGACAGCTATCAAGGTGAAATTCCTTCAGAAGTGTGGTTGGCAACGGAGCCATATCTAGACTTTGATCATATGTACAACATGCTTTATGAGAAGAATATCGAAAGTTTTATAATAAAAGCGGCTGAGCTGGTCGACAATATGGCAAATCCATCATCGAACAGGGAGTCTGCATTGTTCCAAGACGTACTAGAGGCTGAATCGTTTTATGCACCAATTCTCGAGGTGCTGGGGTTTGATGGTCTGGCCTCAGTGCTTAGGAGCTACGCCCACAGAAGAAGATTAATTAGCTATGATGAAGCTAAGGGGCGTGAGCAGATTCACGATACCAAAAGTAGCACAACGACTGAAGAGAGCGGGCCAAGCGGCGCGAAGTGCATTGGAGAGGCTGAGCTAGTGATTGAGAAGATTGAGAATATTGGCATGGAGAAGGTAGCCCAGCATATATTTGGTGATAATAGGTTGCTAACACAACCTGCTGTAGGTGAGGATCATGAGGGTAATGTTCCAATACAAATCGGTGACCTATTGATGGATTGGCATGGAAGCGAGATAAGCCTTGGTCGCTATAGGCTAAAAACAGTCGGATCGCTGGCTAGTAAAATGCACAATAAGGGTGGTGTTACGCCGATGGATATAGTTGGTATGACAGTGGTGTCTGGAGATGTTCGCGAGTCAGCTCGGGCATTTGTGGCTTTCATGACCGAGAGAGTTGACTGCCCAGAGTCCGGTTTACTGGAGCACAAAGCGGATAGCAAGGAACGACCGTTCTTCGTATCGGGATCAACAGAGCACATAGGGGCGGTAAAGCAAGAGCTGAGGTTAAAGGGAGTTGACGAGAAGAGAGTGCAGTTTGAAGAGAAGAGCTCAGAATATGCTAATGAACGAGGACAAAAACCCCTGGAAGTCTCTAAGATAACCTTTTTTGCCACGATAGACGGTATTCAGGTACCGACAGAAGTGCAGTTTGTAACCCAAGGCGAGCGTGAGCGCATGCGTACGGGTGATATTGCGCATATTATATATAAATACTTAAAGCAGCTTGGTGATGACGACGACCCTGAAAAGAGTAAAATAACCAACGAGCAGCGCAGGCGAATTATCGAATCTGCGGTTAAGGTGCTTGCTTCCATGCATGCTCGAAAACAACACCTCAACCCTGAAAGTCTTGAGGTGAATGAGCGCTCACTCACCGGCGCCCAATCTATGCGCTATGCTCTCGGCCTATAGCTTGTTACAATAGAATCTATGTCGACTATCTACTACACCGACGGCTCTGCCAGTCCAAACCCCGGTCCGGGTGGTTTTGCAGTCATCAAAGATTTAAAGCCACACATACTCGGCTCTGAGAGGGGCGAAACGACCAATATCCGCATGGAGGGTATGGCGCTTGTGGCGGCACTTCAGGACGCAGCAGGAGAGTCATGTGAAATCTATACTGACAGTGAATTTTGGATAAATGTAGTAACTAAATGGGCGCCAGGCTGGCAGGCAAAGGGCTGGGTCAAGAAGGGCGGAGAGATCAAAAATCTCGACATCGTCAAAGAGCTTTACGAACTATTCCTCAATTCGCAGGCAAAACTAATTTGGGTGCGTGGCCACGAGGGCGACGAGGGCAATGAGCTAGCCGATGAGTGGGCCAACAGGGCGCGTAAAGGCGCCAGGCTATAGCTTGCAATGTACAGCTTATAGTGTATAATATACGAATATGCATATCGAACACATCAAGCCTGGCTCCTTAGAGGACAAATCGAGTAGCGACATGATTGAAAGTGTATTAGAGCTATATCGGCTAGCTCGTCCTGAGCTGGAGGAAGATAGGGGCCGGATGCTAGATGAACTGACTGGTGATGGGCAGGAGCTGTTCATTGCAAGGGACGAAGAAGATGACGATAGGGTGGTAGGTGTTACGAGCTATTATAAGCCCGCTCACGGTAAGCATTTCTACCTTAGTGGCATTGCAGTTGACCCAGACCTGCAGGGCCTGAGGGTTGTTGGGCCGTTGATGATGAATAGCCTGATGGATATCGCCAGAGCTGCTGGCGTTAGGGCTATAGAGGGGCAATCTTTGCCTGCAGCTAGAGCGTTTTACGAGCGACTAGGCGCTATCGCATTAGGCGGTGATCGCATGCGCTTCGAACTAAGGTGATACAATGGTCTTTATGGAAAAAGACAAAACATCTACACAGACCGATATTTTTTTG
>CAZBLG010000074.1:0-3043 GCA_964492805.1 uncultured Candidatus Saccharibacteria bacterium | reverse complement strand
TATGCCGTCGGGTATGTACATCTCACCCGACAAGGATCACTACTCCATACTGCCAGTTCAGCATGGTGACGAGTCGCTACTGCTGATCGGTGGCGAGGCGCATATCCCTGGTACTAGACTTAATGCCACGAAAAGATATCAACGCTTAGCTGAATACGGAAAAAAATATTTCGATATGCAGGAAATTTCCTATGCCTGGACGCATATGGACTACCTAGGTTATGACGACTTGCCGCTAATTGGTCCGCTATACCCAAAGTCTAAGCACATCTTTACGGCTACTGGTTTTATGAAATGGGGCTTGACTAACGGGACCGCGGCCGGAATGATACTGGCAGATGCACTAAGCGGTAGAGAAAATCGCTACTTAGAGACATTTAACCCTCATCGTTTAAGTGCTGTTAAGTCAATACCAAAAGTCATAGGCGAAAACATCGGCCTGATCAAGCCGCACTAGGGCTACGAGTAAGGGTTTTTTGGCTATGAATGGTGTAAAATAGGAGCATATGAAACGTTTCTTAATCTCCATTTTTTCTATTTTGGTAGGTTCGCTGCTATTTGCAGCCCCAGCCAGCGCCAACGTAAATAACTTTTATATCTCTAGTTATGACATTGACTATGTCTTGAGTAGAGACGATCAAGAGCGGTCAATCCTTGAAGTTACCGAGTCAATAACTGCTGAATTTCCGATGCGAAATCAAAACCGCGGTATCGAGAGGTTCATCCCAGATTCATACGATGGCCATCCAGTTCAGTTGAAGGTTTTATCAGTAAAAGACGCCAATCAGTCAAACTGGAACTATACTACCTATGACAGCGACGGTCAGTATACGGTAGTTCGAATAGGTGACTCAAATAGGTACGTTCAGGGTCGGCAGACCTACGTCATAAAGTATACTCAGCGAGATGTCACGAAATCTTTTAGTGACACTGGGGTCGATGAATTTTACTGGGATACTAACGGCACTGCCTGGAGTGTGCCTATTCGTAGTTTGAATGTATCGCTGAGGGTTGAGGAGGATTTAGCAGACGCCCTAAGCGGAGAGGCTAGTTGCTACTCTGGGTCTTATGGGTCCCAGGACCAGTGTGAGATTAGTCAAAGTGAAACTACATTTACCACATCTGCGACCAATCTTCCGGCTGGAGGCAATGTGACACTTGCTGTAGCTTTTGAGCCCGGGACTTTCGCTGCGTATGAGCAGTCGTGGCTCGAGAAGGCGGCTTCTGTATGGGTGATTATACAGGGCCTATTGACGGCAGTTTCGTTCGGTTTAATTTGGTTTTTGGCTAGTCGCTATGGCTCATGGTCTCGTCGAAAAAAAGAAATCGGTACTATTGTACCGGAATATCTTCCACCTAAAGATAGTAGTGTTTCCTTGTCTGGGGCACTTCTAGGTCTTCACGCAACATTTGCCGCACAGCTGATTGATTTGGCCGTTCGTCACTACATAAAAATTTACGAAAAAAGTGAAGCCAAGCTACTCTCGCCAGCCGTTTATGAATTTGAAATCATCAGGCCTATAGATGATTTGCGTGAAGAAGAAAAGGAATTCTTAAGGGATGTGTTTAAGGATGGAACCAGTGTTGGTGCAAAAGTTGATACAAATTCACTCAAGAAGGACAACTCTTTATCGATGCGCCTCATGGACAATCCCACCAAAATTAGAAAATTAAAACGCACTACCTATGATATTAAACAGAAGAGTCCTGAGAAATCCGCATGGTTCAAAAAGTTCGGTACTGTAGTCCTGGTGCTTAGCCTAGTCTTATTAAGTCCGCCATTGCTTGTTGTGGCCATCATATCACTAGTGATGAGTTCAGTGCTGTGGGTTCTGACAGATAAAGGCTTAGAGCTTTATCGCTATCTGGAGGGGTTGAAGCTATATATCTCGGTGGCCGAAGAGGAGCGTCTAAAGATGCTACAGAGTCCAGAAGGTGCCCAGAAAGTACAAACAGAGACTGACGACCCTAGAAAACTAGTTAAGCTGTATGAAAGAGTTTTGCCCTATGCAGTATTGTTCGGCCAGGAAAAAGAGTGGAATAAGCACTTGGGCTCGTACTATGAGTCGACTGGCTCGCAGCCTGATTGGTATAGTGGCGCAAACTTGGCGATTTTCAATGCCGCTGCCTTTTCTAGTGCCATGAGCAACTTAAACACATCCATCAATTCAACCGGAGCCAGCTACTCGTCATCAGGCGGGTCTAGTGGTGGTGGTTTTTCCGGTGGAGGCGGAGGTGGCGGTGGAGGCGGGGGCTGGTAGGGCAGCCGAATCCTCGTCATGAAAGATTCTACTGAGATATATACGCTCGCCGGTGGTTGCTTCTGGTGTCTAGACACGGTGTTTCGTCGGCTAAGAGGCGTGCAGGCATCGGTTTGTGGCTATTCTGGGGGTGAGGCGAGCGAAGCGGAATACTATACGGTGTCCTCGGGCAGTACGAAACATGCCGAAGCAGTGCAAGTGTCGTTTGAGCCGTCAGTTTTGCCAAGAGAGGTTCTGCTTGATATTTTCTTCCTCATTCACGACCCGACAACCAAAGATCGTCAAGGTGCCGATGTTGGTCCGCAATACCGCAGTGCCATGTTCTATGTCAATGAGCAGCAGAAGCAGGATTTTCAGTCTGCAGTTGAACGGGCCAAGACTTTATGGGGTGAGCATATCGTTACCGAGCTGAATGCGCTTGAAAAGTTCTATGAAGCCGAGCCTGAGCATCAAGACTATTTTAGTAACAACCCAACAAGCGGCTACTGCAGCGCCGTCATTGCGCCTAAGATTGCGAAAGCGCGAGAGGCGTACGGGGAGTGGTTTAGGTAGCGAGAGGACAGCGCTACGCTTCTTCGCTTGCTTGAAAAGAAAATGCCTTCGGCGCTTTATTTTCTGCACTTCGCTTCGCCAAACCTTCGACTATTTTTGTGCTCCACAAAAAGTCTCAGGCTTGGGTCCATTTCGAGGGCAAGAAAAAACCCGTCCAAATGGACAGGTTTTTTCTTGGTCGGGGTGAAAGGACTCAAACCTTCGACCTCTCGGTCCCAAACCGAGCGCGC
>CAZBLG010000073.1:0-3062 GCA_964492805.1 uncultured Candidatus Saccharibacteria bacterium | reverse complement strand
TCGGTAGCTCAACTGGATAGAGCAGATCCGTCCTAAGGATAAGGTTGCAGGTTCGACTCCTGCCCGGGGTACCAAAACAAAACGGTGACCTAGTGGTCACTATTTTGTTTTGTCAGACTGCACTTCATACACTTTATAGATGTAGTATAATTACGACATGAAGGTAAGCAAAAATAAACAGACAGAAAATGATTTTAAACCAGATTTTGAAGGTCAGCGTGAAGGTGAGCATGTCTTGTTCGTGTTCCGGCGTCATATAATCGCTATGAGAAAAGGTTTTTACGTGCTGTTAATTCCGTTTGCGCTGCTATCTGTTCCGCCACTCATATGGCCCAACAACTTGCAGTTGTTCTGGCTGCCGCTCATTGGCCTGGTGGTGGGGTTGATTGGTTTTTCGTATCACTTTTTAATGTGGCGGTATACCTACTTTTTGGTTAGTGATCAGCGACTTCGTCAGGTGACTCAGAAAGGTTTTTTTGGCACCGATGTAGTAGAGCTACCGCTATCAAAGATACAAAACATAAGCTATAATATACCAGGACTATTTGGTGAACTGTTTAAGTTCGGCACAGTTGTTATTCATACACTTGTCGGCGACTTAGTCATTAATGCAGCTGAGCATCCAAGTAAGATTTACAATCGACTGCAGGACGTAATTGCTACGAACTCAAACGAGCAGGGAGTATATGAAGAAACTGATATCTAAGCGTATAAAAAAGCGCAAATTACAAAAGCCTCAAGGTCGCATCACCAATGAGACTGTCGCCGAGCACCGCGAGCACATCTTGGCTGGAGGTCGTCGTTTTAAATACCCGATGCAGTATTCGCGACACAAACTGGTGTATAACACGATTATAATTAGCGTTATTACACTTGTAGTATTAGTGCTAGTTGGGTGGTGGCAGCTATACATCATGCAAAACACTTCAGATTTTATTTATCGCGTTACCCGTGTGTTGCCAGTGTCGGTCGCTAGCATTGATGGCGAAAGCGTGCGCTATAGCGACTATCTAATGCGCTACCAGAGCTCAATTCATTACATGTATAACAAAGAGCAGCCCATATTGTCACCCGAAGATGACAGGCGCCAGCGTGACTATTTCAAGCGCCAATCAATAGATGAGGCCGTGCGTGACGCGTATGCCACCAAGCTAGCTGGTGATTTAGGCATTACGGTCAGTGATCAGGAGGTTGCAGACGTAATCGAAGAGCATAGAAGTAGTATAGAGGGCGGCATATCTGAGCGAGCTTATTATGAAATTACTCTCGACTACTACAACTGGTCGCCGTCAGACCTTCGCTATATCATGAGAAAAGAATACTTACGCCAAAAAGTTGCTTTTGAAATAGACGAAACTGCCAGTAAGTTGCGGGACGAAGTAGCTAACAAGACAGAGGATGATACTGATATGGACGAGTTAGCCGCTGACATTGAGCCAATCAACGGTGTGGAGGTTGAATCTAATGTATCGGGATTCGTCCCGAGCACCAATCGTGACGGCGGATTGGCTGCCGCTGCCGCCAAACTGGAGGTCGGTGAGGTTTCTGACGCAATTCAGGTCCATGGCGGCGCGCTCGGTAGCGGTTATTATTTCGTGCAGCTTATTGATCGCAGTGGTGATCGCGTTAATTACGCCTACATACGCGTACCGCTGACCGAATTTGACCGTCGCCTCGAAGAGGTTCGTGGTAGCGGCGGCGTAGAAGAGTATATAGATATCCCAGACTTTAAAGAAGAACAACAAGCCCCCGGGCAAGAGCAGGAGGAGTAGCCCTATGTCAACTCATCAACTACCAAAACTTATGTACGACTACGGCGCACTAGGTGATTATATTAGTAAGGATATTATGAAGCTGCATCATGCCAAGCATCATCAGGCATATGTGGATAAGCTTAATAAGGCGCTTGAGGGTAACGATGCCCTAAAGGAGCGTAGCGTTGAGGATCTGATAGGGGATCTTGACAGTGTCCCAGGTGAGATTAGGACTGCCGTGAGAAACAATGGCGGGGGTCATTATAATCACACTTTATTTTGGCAATGGATGAGTCCAGATGGTGGCGGTGAGCCGAGTGGTGAGCTGGCCGACAAACTAGCTCAAAAGTATGGAAGCTTTCAGGCTTTTGTTGATAAGTTCACGGACGAAGCGCTAGGGGTGTTCGGTAGTGGCTGGGTATGGCTGCAGCCTGACTTAGAGATTATTACGACATCTAATCAGGATACTCCAATCATGCAGGGACTACCTGATCCGTTACTTGGTCTAGATGTTTGGGAGCATGCCTACTACCTAGATTATAAAAATAGCCGTGCTGACTACGTGCAGGCGTGGTGGAATGTGGTTGATTGGAATTTTGTAGCCAATCGATTTTCAGATAAGTACTAAAATTTTATTTGGCGGGCGCCTATGCTGGGCGCCCGCCTTGTTGAGTCCTAGCCGCTACGACAGAGGTTTGCGCACCTTCCTGACGTTGCTGTCAGGCCCCTCGCGGCGTCGCTTCCGTGAAAGCTGCCGTTGCTTCGGGGAGAGCTTGTGGTGCTTCCTTTGCCAGAAGTTATGTATCCTGGCAAAGAAAGCCTTACGGCGCTCTGAGCGCCGGTGCCTTCGCTTGATTCGTTCATTCCTTCGATACTTACGTCGCCTTGAGTTCAAGACCACTCCTATCGGAATAGTTGCGGGAGGACTTGATTTATTAAAGCATTAATAGTTAATAATGTCAATGATTCGTAATAGTTCAATAGCTTGGAACCACTTAAACAAGGATCTAAGCTATGAATATGAGTTACTCAAAGAACCCCAATCCTCCAAAGGTACGAGCCCAGGCAGTTAATCCGGCGCGTAGCTGCTTCTATCTACTAGCTGCTCACCGGCCTGCAAAATATGAGGGGTGATTAGTAGCTCATCACTACGTGACTTTTGATGCCATGCATTCAGCTTCCATTGATGCAAGATTGCTTGTAAGTATAAAAAAATAATACCACATAAGCGGTATTAAATCAGTGCTTGGCGCGCTCGACCGGATTTGAACCGGCGATCTCCTCCGTGACAGGGAGGCGTGATAACCC
>CAZBLG010000072.1:0-3165 GCA_964492805.1 uncultured Candidatus Saccharibacteria bacterium | reverse complement strand
GAGATACGCTGATCATCCCGTGCCTTTTGTGTTACACCGTTGTAGGCAACAATAGATATTGCAGCCAAGATACCGATTACTACGATGACGATGAGAAGTTCAACGATCGTGAAGCCCTTTTGTTTGATTTGAGAAACCATTGCTGATTTGCCCCCTTTTTAGTGATTAATACTGGGTTAATTATAGCAATTATCTAAATAAGCACAAGGGTTATTAGTGAATATTGTTTGATTGAACGTGCAGCCTACCGGTGTAGTTAATGCTCTGGCCGGAAACCATCTTGGAACCGCTGAGCTCAACCGTCACTCCATCTACTGGATCGTCCCCATGATATGTCAGATTCATAGAAACATTTGCATCACGAATCAAAGTCTCTGGGGTGTTGTGCCTTTGCCAGGCCCTAGACCCTTGAGCTGACTGAGAGCCGCCACACCACCGACCGGTGAAGTTGGCATTGCGCTCCAGCGAACCGTCAACTATCCGATAGGTTCTTAGGAAAGTCGTGGCATCTTCTGTAGTAATTCCAGTATTTGCCGGCTGACAGTCGGAGAGTTGAACTAGTTTTCGATTTGGATCAAATGGGTTGGTGTTAGTGGCCAGGCTGTCCATTGTCAACTGAGATGTGCTAGACGAGTCTATACTAGTACTAAGCGAAACGTCCTGCTCGATTGAATCAAGCGCTGACAAAATATCGTACTGTAGTTGCGAACGAGCGTAGGAGCGTAGGGACGTGGTAGATATCTGTATGGCGGCTAAGATTAGTGCACCGATTAGTAAAATAGCTAAAGGTGCTATAACCACCAGCTCGACCAGTGAAAAGCCTGGTTTATTGGGAGATGTATGTCGCATGGACCACCTCCTTGGTTGGGCTGTCGTAGGTGACCTTGGCAGTCACGCGCATAACCTTCTCACGAACTGCCACGGGAGAGCCGACAAGCGGTAAACAGCGGGACAGCTGTATGCTTAGGTTTGGCACCCTATTGTCGCTGATTCCCAGCTGGGAAAGCGTGACATTTTGGGTGGGATGCGAACCAGCGCTACACAAGACCGTCGTAGTGCTTTGTCCACCAAACTTCCTGAGTGCTTCGTAGCCAATATTGCTGGCCTCTGACATCATCCGGGTGTTGGTGCCTCGGCTGTTAACAGCGCTATATAACTGATAGCCGCTGATAACCATCATGGCCGCTACAAACAGCGTGACTATCAGCTCAACTGTGGTGAAGCCTTGAGAGGGTCTCACTGGCGCTTACTCCGGACTAACAAATTGTTATCATCGACACCCTCGAGCTTGTATCGAACAAAAAAGCTTCGGCACTCGGCCATTCGGTCATTGCATATGCCGCCATTACTTTGGACTGGAACATAGTAATAATATCTAACGTCCGGCGGCGTTGTTGCATGCATAATCGAATTCGCAGTACTACCAGGCGCCCGCGCCGCAGAATCCGGCAGACCTTCGAATATTATATTGAAGTACGTGGCATTGCTTATCATACTGGTAGCCGGATATGATCCAGCTTTTTTAATGACCAGTGAGCCACTTTTAATCTCTTTATTGTAAATACTTTCCAAGTAATTAGCTATAGTCGCTACATCTGCTTCACGCTCCTTATTCCTAGCAGATATCTGCGTTGATCTATAGCCAACAGTGGCGATTGTCAGCAGGATGCCAATTATAACAACAGCCACAACTAGCTCCACAGCTGTAAACCCATCTCGCTTATTCATAGTATTAGCATAAGGCTTTTAGGGCAATATCGCAAGACTTAAGCCAGCTCAAGTGGCTCCTGCTCAATCTGTATTCGGAACATATCGTAAACTTTTTGAACGATTTCCCCACGCGCTGCCGCCAGGTCTGCATAGGAGCTGGCCGATTCGTTGATAAGAACTAGGGCATTTTTGTCATGAACCTTCATGCCATTGAGCACCTGCCCCTTGAGGCCAGTCTGCTCAATCAGCCAGCCGGTTGGGATTTTGTAGGTTCCATTTGGCATGTCGTAACTTGGCATGTCTGGATAATCTTTTTTAAGATCATCGAACTGCCACTTCTCAATAACTGAGTTTTTGAAAAACGACCCGGTATTTGGACGCTCTTTTGGGTCTGGTAGCTTTTCATGGCGAATAGCCATAACTGCATCGCGAATTGTCTTGGGCGTAAAGATATTGATCAAATGCTCGTCGAGGTATTTTTGTAGCGCTGCATAAAAAGGCGGCTGAGGTGTGGTTCTGAAAAGTTTTAGAGTTACGCTGGTGATACAGTATCGCCCTGCCGCGTCGCCCCTGAAGATACTATGACGATAGGACAGGCCACAGTCTTTTGCACTTAGCATCGTCATCTGGTCCGCTACGCTATCGTAAGCCTCAACACTCACCAGAGTATCCGCCAGCTCCTGACCATAAGCGCCGATATTTTGCACTGGAGCGGCTCCGACGGTGCCAGGAATAGCCGACATCGCCTCAATGCCACTCAGCCCCATCTCCACGGTCTTTTCGACGATCTCGTCCCATATTTCACCTGAGCCAATTTTAATTATCACCTCTGAAGAGCTATCTGAAACTACCTCGAAACCCTTTATGCGATTGAGCAAAATTATGCCGTTAAACCCTTCATCGTGCGCAATCACATTGCTACCGCCACCCAGAACAAAGATGGCTACTGATTGTTTTTTGGCATTGCGGTACAGTGGGCCAACCTCGTCCGGCGACGTGACTGAAGCCATAAATCTAGCGTTGCCACCCAGACGCATGGTGGTGTAGTTTTTCAAAGAAATACCAGTATGAATATCCATAAGCTTTATTATACCTGAGGTTTCCACCTCATGCCAACTGTGGTATAATCAACTACGAAAAGAGCAGCCGGTCCCGAGCGATTTACTCACTCGCACCGCGCGATGAGAAAAACTTTAGTTTGTCTCATTAGTAATTTTGCACCCGTAGCTCAGTGGATAGAGCACTGGTCTTCGGAACCAGGTGTCGTACGTTCGGCGAAGCGCAGCGAAGAAAAGAAAGCGCCGTAGGCATTTTCTTTTCGAGCAAGCGGAGGAGCGGAACGAAGTGAAGCGATATCGTACCGGGTACGATTTGAACCTTAAGATAGTATAATGATTATATGCACCCGTAGCTCAGTGGATAGAGCACTGGTCTTCGGAACCAGGTGTCGTACGT
>CAZBLG010000071.1:0-3220 GCA_964492805.1 uncultured Candidatus Saccharibacteria bacterium | reverse complement strand
CGACTATTTCATTTGGGCCAAGTGGGCTGTTTGAGCCAAAAAGCGAATATTTTATTTACGAATGTGATGAGTTTGATCGCAACTTCTTGCACTTCGAACCGCACCTCAGTCTCATTACTGCGCTCGGCTACGATCACCCTGACACCTTCCCTGCTGAGGAGGACTATCGAGCGGCGTTCGTTGAATTTTTAAAACAGTCCGAGTGCTCACTTTTGTGGAATAAAGACCTGCGCTACCTCAAGCACCCCGATATACCAGCCACCTACGATGCTTTTGACGAGTTAATGGACCTCTCGCACATCACGCTGCCCGGCGACCATACGAGGCATAACGCATTTTTAGTACAGCAGGCACTCGGTCAAATCACGCGCCGTGACACACATGAGATTGTCGATGCAATCAACTCTTTCCCCGGCACTAACCGACGTTTCGAAAAACTAACCGATCAACTCTATAGCGACTACGGCCACCATCCAGCAGAAATCACCGCCACGCTACAAATGGCGCGAGAGCTATCAGACCATGTTGTACTCGTCTATCAACCGCACCAAAATGTTCGTCAGCACGAAATTCGTCACCTATACACCGAGACGGCCTTTGCGGGTGCGCAACAAATATACTGGCTGCCAACGTATCAAAGCCGCGAAAATAAAGATCTCACGGTCCTTACTCCAGTCGAGCTAACAATGCATCTGGACGCCTCTAGGGTGACCCTAGCTGACCTTAATTCGGAGCTATGGACCGATATTCAGCAACACCTTGCGAACGGTCACCTGGTGCTCTGCATGGGAGCAGGGTCAATTGATGCTTGGATTCGAACACAAACTCAGCAAAATTAATCACCTAACCAAGATTCTCGGCAATCCACCGTTCAGCTTCGCTCCTAGCATTCTTACCGACCTCCTCGGGACTCATAAAAGCAATCTCCGTACTGTCTTCCCCGACGCTGAAGCTCGTATGAGCCGTCTTCACATCGTACACAATCCACAGCAACCATGCCTGTTTTGACTCGAGCCAAAAAGTTGCGGTAGCAAATGGACTGGCCACGAACTCATCCCTGTAACCTACCTCCTCCGTTAACTCACGGGCCAAGGCCTGATATTCAGTTTCTCCGTGATCCCAACCACCGCCTGGCAGATTCCAGGTGTCCATATCACCCTCTTTATTGAGAAGTATTTGACCTTTGTCGTTTCGAATCACTGCCTTTAGCGACACACGAAAAAATGTGGAGGGGTATTGGCTAATATGCTTCATGTCTTTCTTAATTCTACGTTGTATTCTTCAAAAAAGTATGGGTCCCTAAAAAACGTTCGAGAAATAATCTCGCTGACCCCAGGCGCCAACTCATATTGCTCGAGCTTGTGCGGGCGGACCCATTCGAGGCGCCCATCAGCAACAATCGTATCGTTGAGATAATAAAATACATGGGCGAGTGTACTCATCATCACCTCTCCGGCATCGTGAACGCGTATGTAGCAGTCGCCAGCGCGAATCATGTCTTGACCCTCAAGACCCAGCTTTTCACGCGCCACACGCTGTGCCGCCGCTTCGATCGACGCATCACTCAGTCGAACTCTGCCATAGACGAGAGTCATCTGATGCGTAAACGGCTGCCTATCCCGCCGATAGAGCAACACATCCCCATCAGAATTCTGAATTACATGCATAGTAATAATTTTTGGCTGCCAACGCTCTTGCTCCAATTCGCTAAATCGATCCACATACACTACACCGAGACGGCCCAAGGTATAACCCTCTGCTGCTTTCGCCACAAAGCCACGTTTTTGGAGTAGTTTCAGGTGATACGTGTAGAGATTTGTGTCCACCCCCTTAGGTCGCATGTCACTAAACCGTGCGAATTGATGATGCATCAACACTTCCATGATTGACTTTTGGATGTGGTGCTCTAGTGTCAATTGCTCAATCATATTTGACTCAAATTATACTCACTAGAACGTAGTTTAACAAGAGTATATTGTTATTTTACAGATTAAATAATGCAGCGAAAGGAAAATCACTAAGTGAAAGATAAGCGTGCTATAAATAATTTTGAGCATAGTGACTCGCCAAAAAAATACTGGCTTGGCCAATTTGTTGAAGCGCAGTCAATAAATGAAAGATTTCATAAGGAAGCGTGGCCGCTTCACGTAACGATGGCTGGGGTATTCACCGTACGCGCTACACTGTTAACTACACAGCTACGCAAGGGTCTAGAGGCAATAGCGCCCTTTGAGGTGCCCATAACCGGAGAGTCCGAGTTCGCTGTTGATAACCGTTCTATATCAGTATCACTGCTCGCCCCCACCGAGCCGCTCCTATCTATGCATAATGTCGTCGTTGACACACTCGAACAATCTTGACGCCGAGTTCAAAAAGCCAACATTTCTGCGCGAGCAGTTCAACCCACACATAACCAAGCACGCACTCTTTGGTGCGGCTATACCCGGTAGTTCTATCATTTTCGACCAACTATCGCTCGTCGATCTTTCGCCGCAAGATGACTCAGCTATGAGGTGCATTGTTGCACATTTTTCACTCGGTGATGCGCTTAAGCAGGTAACTAGCTAGAGCTTGCCCTGATGCCTCAAAACAGGAATACCGATAGCCTCACGAACCATCCAGAGGCCGCGATTACGAGTCCAAACTTGCTCAGAATTCTCATCAAACCAGTACGGCAACTCGCTCTCTTCGGGAAAAGTATTGAGCAGAATGCCCGCCTTGACCGCCTGCATACCCACACGAGCGATATGTCGTCGGTGCGCCACCTGCTCGGCGACCTGGAGGCTGTGAGCGTCCATAAACGCTTTTGCCGCTACCTCAACCCCCCAAGACCCCACACCCTCACCAGTAGTGTTTGATATATCTCCCCTTACCTCGTGCACATCGGCGCCGGAAATAAGCTGTGCGAGCATGGTATCGGCGATGATCGGCCGACCCTCTGCGCGCTTTTTAAGATAACCCGCCAGTACGTCATTCACACTATTTTTGTGTCGTGCTGTGCCAAAGGAATTTCCCACTAGCACTTCGGCCGCCAGTACAGTTGTATCTCGCGGATGCACACCACGCACCAAATCAATGTAGTTCATTGAATACTTTTACCATAAAAGTACAGCTATTGCAATGGTTTTTGTGCAGAAGCGAGGTAAGTGTTTCTTCCCTCTTCCAGCCAACGCCGTTCGTAGGGGGTGAGGATCTTGTATTCGTCAGATAAGTCGGAATC
>CAZBLG010000070.1:0-3247 GCA_964492805.1 uncultured Candidatus Saccharibacteria bacterium | reverse complement strand
AGTATGGCTCGAATTTCTGGGGTAGTAATACCTGCAGAGAAGCAAGTGCAAATCGCTCTTACCTATATATATGGTATTGGGCCTAAGCACGCTTCGACCATCCTTGCGGCGGCTAAAATTGAGCCGACCACTCGGGTGAAAGATCTCACCGAGGCTGAAGAAAAGAAAATTCGCGACATTATTGACGCCGAATACACCGTGGAAGGTGATCTCCAGCGCTTGGTAACTAATAACATTAAGCGCCTCAAGGATGTCAACGCTTACCGCGGACTCCGGCACAAATTTGGCCTACCAACACGTGGCCAGCGCACCCGTACGAATGCACGAACTCGTAAGGGTAGAGCTGTGGCAGTTGGTGGCGCACAACCTAAGGCAGCAAGTAAGACTTAAGAAAGGAGCTCGATATGGCAGAAGCAAAAGTTTCAACACCAAAGAAAAAACAGCGCCGATCGGTTCCGGCTGGTCAGCTGCATATTCAGGCAACATTCAATAACACTATCATTACCTTTTCCGACAACAAGGGCAACGTCCTGACCGCTTCAAGCGCTGGAGCCTGTGGCTTCCGCGGATCTAAGAAGGGTACGGCCTATGCCTCTCAGATAGCAGCTGAAAAGGCTTCTGAGGCGGCAAAGAGTCAGTATGGAGTAAAGTCCGTCGACGTATTTGTTAAAGGCGTAGGTATGGGTCGCGACGCTGCAATCCGTGCAGTTGGCTCATTTGATATAGCGGTTGAGAGTATTAAGGACGTAACCGGAGTGCCACACGGTGGCGTACGTCCGAGAAAGGCACGAAGGGCATAAATTATGGCACGAGATATTTCCCCAATCGTCAAGCAGAGTCGCCGGGAAGGCTATGCACTTCACCCTAAAGCTCACAAGGTTCTAGCTCGCAAGTCGACTATTCCTGGTCAGCATGGCGGCGGACGCCAGGGCAAGCAAAGTCTGTATGCCCAGCAGCTTCGCGAGAAGCAAAAAGTTCGTCGACTTTACGGCTTGCTGGAAAAGCAGTTCGGCCGACTGATGAATGAAGCAACACGAGCAAAAGAAGGCTTGGCTGGCGAGAACCTGCTAAAACTCCTTGAGCGTCGTCTTGACAATGTAATTTATCGATCAGGTCTTGCTGTGAGCCGCCGAGCTGCTAGGCAGCTGGTAGGCCACGGTCACTTTATGCTTAATGGCCGACGCGTTGACATCCCGTCAATTCGCGTCAAAGCAGGTGACGTAATCACCGTTCGACCAAAGAGTGTAAAATCTGAGTACTTCACTCATATTGAAGATGTTGTTGGTAACTCAGTTCAAGGCCCACTCAGCTGGATGAAAAGCGATACGAAAAAATTAACGATTGAAGTGACTGGCGAGCCAAAGCGCGAAGAAGCCGAAGCCGATATCAACGAACAATTAATTGTTGAGTTCTACTCACGATAAGAAGGGTAAGGGAAAAATATGTCTAAAGCAATTTACAATCCAGCACTCGCTCAAATTGAAGAGCATTCGGCGACGAGCGCAACCTTCTTGATTGAGCCGCTGCACGCAGGTTATGGAAACACCCTAGGCAACAGCCTCAGGCGGGTGTTGCTTTCAAGTGTCCAGGGAGGCGCTATCGTTGCTTTCCGAGTTGATGGAGCGACACATGAGTTTACAACCATCGCTGGGGTAAAGGAAGATGTTGTTGACATCATGCTGAACCTCAAGGGTGTGCGTATTCGAGTTCATACTGATGAGCCAATTGAGGTTCGCCTAGAGAAGAAGGGTGCCGGTCCAGTGACCGCCGCCGACATTAAGGTTTCAGCTGATGTTGAGGTAGTTAACCCTGAGCATGTTATTGCCACAATTGACGATCCAAAAGCCTCAGTGGTGATGGATCTTGTCGTTGAGGCTGGACGTGGATATAGGACAATTGAAGAGTCAAGCACCGAGCGACTGCACAGTGACATGATTGCACTTGACGCTATCTTTAGTCCAGTTCTGCGCGTTCGATTTAAGGTTGACGGCACTAGGGTTGGTCAAGAGACAAACCTTGATCGGCTAGCACTTACTATTGATACCGACGGAACACTAACACCACAAGAGGCGTTTGAAGAAGCCGCAGCTATTTTGGTTAACCAGTACACAGCTCTTGCAGGGAGCACTGAAGTTGCTAGTGCACCAGCGCTAGGTACGACCGAAGAAGAAGATTCAGGTGAGCTAAGTACTTCTATCGAGGAGCTTGGTTTGACCGCTAGAACTGCAAATGCGCTAATCAATAACGATATTCGTACCGTTCATGACCTAGTTACCTTGTCTGAGCACGAACTTCGTGAACTCAAGGGCTTTGGCTCTAAGGCGTTTGAAGAGGTTAAAGAGAAGTTGGCGGAGTTGGAGTTTTAGTATGCATCGACACGGATACAAAGGGCGTAAGCTCGGTCGCGAACGCGACCAAAGGCGAGCGCTACTAAAGGGCCTGGCTACTAGCTTAGTCGAGCATGGCCGAATTGAGACTACTTTGCCTAAGGCCAAGGAACTCAATCGTTATATAGAAAAAGTTATCACTAAGGCGAAGAAGGGTGATCTAGCAAATAGACGGCATGTTATCGCTGCGCTTAACACCCGAACTGCGGCCTTCAAGCTGGTTGATGAAATTGCACCGCAACTAACAGCCCGCAACAGTGGACATGTCAGAGTACAGCGCACCCGCTTACGCGTTGGTGACGGTGCTCAAATGGCAGTAATTGAGTTTGTTGATGAGCTTAAGCCTGCCCAGAAGGAGGAGCAATAAGATGAAAACCTATTCACAGAAGCCATCTGAAGTTTCGCGGCGATGGGTACTATTCGACGCCTCAGAAATACCACTTGGTCGACTGTCTACCAAAATTGCTACTCATCTAACCGGCAAGTACAAGCCGAGCTATACACCGCACATTGATGGTGGTGACTATGTGGTTGTAGTAAATGCTGCCCAGGCTGTAGTAACTGGCAAAAAGGAGACTGATAAGCTCTATTACCGTCATAGCGGATTTCCTGGCGGCATCAAAGATGCCTCACTTGCTCAGGTGCGTGAGAAGTTCCCGGAGCGAATCATCGAAGAGTCAGTCAAGGGAATGCTTCCGAAGAACAAACTACAAGCTGAGAGGCTAAAGAGATTACGCGTTTTTGCCGGTGCTGAGCACGGCCATAGCGCGCAAACCCCAGAGAAAGTGGAGGTAAAATAATATGGCTAAGACTGAATATTTTTACGGCCTTGGTAGGCGAAAAAGCGCTTCTGCGAGCGT
>CAZBLG010000069.1:0-3372 GCA_964492805.1 uncultured Candidatus Saccharibacteria bacterium | reverse complement strand
TATCCCCATAATGGCACGCGCAACGATAAGCTCAATGCCTGAGTTTGCCAAAAAGCCGGCATATAGCGTGGCTAGGATAAACACGATTAGACCAAGTTGCATGATTAGTTTTCGGCCATATCGATCAGCTGTGGCGCTAGCTGTAAAAAGAAGGCTAGCAAAAACTAGAACGTATATATCTACCATCCATGTTAGTTGCAGTGTGGTTAGTTCCAGCTCACGAGCTAGTGTAGGCAAGGCTAGGTTGAGGCTACTATTGCCGAGGCTAACTAGCAGTAAGCTGCCACACATCGTAGCCAAGATTTTCCATCGCCTTTGGTAGACGTCGGGGTCGATACCTTCGGTTTTTCTTTTCTTGAATAAGTTTAGAATGTTCATTTGTCTCCTTTAGCCTTGGGTGGTTAGGTATTTGATCGTATTTGCTACCTAAGTGCTTCGTAGTTTGGTACTGATTTTTTTGAGTACAGTCACGAAAGTTTCTAGGTCTTTGTCGCTGACATCTGTCGACGCCTCCTTGAGTAGCTGTAATGTTTTTACTTCAAGCTGGGAGACATAGTCGCTGCCGGCGTTGGAAAGCTCAATGATTACTCCTCTGCGGTCGTTCGGGTCGACGCTACGCACCGCTAGACCAGAGCTTTCTAGTGATGAAACATGCTGCGTGGCTGCTCCTGGAGTAATATAAAGCAGTTCTGCAAGATGTTTGACATTGATTTGCCCATGAATGGCTACCGCCACTAGTGCAGCCCGCTGCCCCGCAGGTAGGTTGCCTAGTTCAGAACCTCGAGGCGATAAAGAGCGGTGCATGCCCAAGAAACCGTCAATCATTTGTTTGTAGTAGTCATTTCTTTTTGTCATAGCACAAGAGAAGATTATATTAGATACTAAACTAAACTGTCAATACCAATTGGAACATCGCTCTCTAAGCGCTATTGGAGCTTTTCGCTCTGAATATACATTCAATGGTCGAATTTCCAATACTCTCAGCCACGCAAAAAGCCCACCCGTGATGTGAGCCCTTAGTGTGGTTGGGATGGAGTAGTTGTCAAAATAATACTCTTGGCTGGGATGGAGGGTGCAAATTCGAACATCTTCACTCTTGATTTTGAAGTAACCGAATCGCTGCTTCAGGAGCTTATTAAACTTGCCCATAGTATGCGTCGGCTTGGCGTTTACGATGTCGGGGGTAAGCTTTATTACGATGAGGATAGTTTATGAACAGTATATTCAAAAATAGCATACATTTAAACTATGATATTCAGATGTGCTATCAGGATTGTTTCGAAGTAAATGACTCTGTAAGTTTTTTGATCTCAACCCACATGTTCTGCAGCTGCCTTCGGTCAGCTTGGAACCCTGCAGTTCCGACACATTAATTGGCGACTCGGTGCGGGCGCTTGGTGTTCTGGTCGGTTTTAGTGGATTGGTATTCACGACTTGGTTGATGTTTAGAATGGCGAAAACTGCCGATTCGAACACTCACAAGTAGCAAGGAGGAGCTGTGCCTCACGTGCGGTTCTTGTGCTTTGCGTGTACGCAGAGACAGCCCTATGCACGAGTAAAGAGCTGCTTAAACGCATCTTCTCGATGTGTCAAGAAGTCTTTTCGCTTATCGGCGTTGAGTTCGTGGAGCTGGTAGATAGGTGCGTCAATGCCGTCAACCCAGAAGATTGATCGGAATGGGAAGCCGGGCTGCGGCTCGGTATCGAGTGGCCGCTCGAGGATATGCCCTTCCATCTTGCCATGAAAATACTCTGTCGTTCCATCCGGGGCAAGAACAGCAAGCACGGTTTCGAAGATGGCTTTTCGCTCGTCGCCCTTCAGGCCCTTCATCTTCTGCAGGCAATATTGAAGGATTTCTTCGTCGGTCATTTCATATCCTGCCCATCGGCGAGTGAATACTCCTGGCTCCCCATTTAGTGCGGGTATGATGATTCCGCTGTCATCTCCGACATAAAATAGAGAGTTGTCATCTATGGCTTTGCGGTATGCCCGTGCCTTAATAAGAGCATTTAACTCAAATGTCGAACCAGATTCATCGACATCGATGGCACTAGATTTATCCGGAAATGCGACGGCTATGTCGCCCCCATAAATAGTTACGAACCTTTCTATCTCTTTTTGTTTTCCGATGTTACTTGTCGCAATAAAAAATGTTTTCATAAACTAGTTATCCCAAACTTCAGCAGGCAATACAAGTGCGTTGTGGGCTCGGTATAGTCGCCTGCTATATTCATAGGCATCGTCTTTTGTGCCACTTGCTGAGTGTGCTTGTTTGCGGATAGCAATGCTTCGATGGAGCATTTTTATGAATCCCCGTTCGTCTAGGCTACTGCTAAGATCGACATCATCTACGCCAATGTACGAATCGGGAGTTTCCGGGTTTTGCTTGGAATTGAAAGTATTGAAGGTGATCATTGGCACGTCAAAGCGTCTTGCGAATGTCGTAAACTCCCAGGGATTGTAGATCATCGGGTACGCCATGGCATCTTCACCATTTGGTGTAGTGCCAACTTTGATCCTGAATTGAATTCCGACAAATTCCTGTTCGCCAAACCCGGGCATAGCCTCCCTGTCAACGACATTGAGCAGGTGAAATCGATCAGGGTTTGAGCAAGCAACAATAGAGGTGACTTTTGACCCGTCGCCAGAGATGGTGGCTCTCGTCAAGAAAGTCAGAGGGAGTGGAATTAAAGTACCCCTTCTGTCCAATATGTATCTATTTGAAATTATCAAGACCAAGCCTTCGGGCAGGTATGACGGCTTTGACCATACGGTGTTCTCTGCCGAAGCTGGTATGACCAAGAGTAATCCTGATATCTTTCTGCGGACCTTAGAGTACTTTGGTGTTTCGCCTGACAGGGCGCTATTTGTCGATGATATTGCAAAATATACGTCGGTGGCTGAATCGTTAGGTATTCGTTCTATTGCCGCAAATAAAGCTAGCTTTACTACTGGCTTAGAGCTGTCCAGTTCGATACTTCAGGAGTTGGGATTGGGTAGGCCGTGATACCCTCCTCGAAGTAGTCGTTACTAAGCTTGCTTATAATTGACGCTGGATAGATAGGGACGCTTCATTATGGGGTTATCATACGAACCGACGAAAGCCTGCCGCCCTTTGTTCAGATTTCCGTGCAAAGGTTTTTATGTATACGAAAATATCTTTGCTACTTTTACTTATTCTTCCATAGGTATCTTGTACTGCGAGCGCTGCCTTTAATGTCTAGGTAACCGTCATCGACTAACTTCATCAGTCGACGCTGGATGGTGCGCCTTGAAGATCCAGCTGCTATGTCTTCTGCCTCGGAGAGAGATATTGATCCGAACTGCTTTACGTAGCTTAAGATGTCAGACTCCAACTTAGATATCCGTACC
>CAZBLG010000068.1:0-3384 GCA_964492805.1 uncultured Candidatus Saccharibacteria bacterium | reverse complement strand
AAGTTGCCGTACGATCCGCCGGTATTAGCAAAAGTTAGGGTGTTGTACTGAACTGTACCGCCTGTACCGCCGTAAGACCTGCCCTCACCGCCCCAAGGACCTGAGAAGGCAGCTCCGGAGGCTGAACTGACATTGGCATTGGACATGATTGCGTACTCGGCCCATGAACCATAATACCTTGAGCTAATTGGTGTTATGGCGGTCACAACCATGCCGCTTGAGCGGATGTCGCTGCCGAGGAATTGGACTTTGGGTTTTTTAGCTACTATGACGCAGGCCGGCCGAGAATGACGCCACTCATCGTAGGCGTCAGATGCGCGCGGAAAAACCGACAGCACAAAACATACCCGAGATCCAACCACAAAGTCACCGATTTCAACCGACTGCGGATCAAGCTGGCTACCTGAACTTCGCACTATAAACTCTGACTCTGATGCAACCGGAGCATCGCCATCATGAGCCGCACTAAAGCGTGCACTGGCATCTGCAGTATTGTTGTGCGCTGAGCTAGAGTGCGGCACGGACCCCCCAGGGCCATAGACAAACTGGTTTAACTGCCAGTCTGTTGGGGCACTGTCTGTACCACCAGCGTTGATCTGGTTTATCCTTGAATCAACTAGCACCTGCTGCCCAGGCTCAAGAGCACTAACAGCATCAGTGTTAACAATAGGATCTAGTCTGTAGTTATATGGCAGACTTGCAGTCATCCTGTAGCACAGACCCGATGCAGCGCCAGGCCTACCAGGACTCGTCACTGGGTTCCACCAACGCGCTTTGTCATGAACCTGTAGAGCGATGACATTTTGGCCCTTTAGAATATATTCACTAGGAATCTCCGCAGAGTAAGCTTGAGCTGTTTCTAGTGAAGAAAAGACCGGGTATCCGTTTATATAAACCGCCAGCCAGTCGTCCGCTATGGCGTGAAGCACCATCGGCTCATCACCGCCTTGCAGGCGGCTGTATAACTCGTCACTAACTTCAAATTGATTGCGGATTAGAGTTGTGCCGTTAGAAACTAGGATCGGACCACCGTCCTGAGTGTGACCATATAAGGTACTCAATATGCCACCTGTTCCATAGGCTTGGTCTGAAAAGTCATAGACTGGTTGACCAAATACAAATCGTGCATGCTCCTCGACCCCACCTAAACTACCGCACTGCCGGGTTGCGACCAAAGAAGGGTCTGCCTCCCGCTCAATTACACTAAAGCCCGGAAATGGTGTGCTCGGACTTGGGGCAACTTCCGTCCAGCCTTGCCAGTCAGCAGGCATAAACGAAAGCGACACGCCCGTTACAGGATCAACACCAGTACCCGCTCTTTGGTATCGATTATTGCAACTGCCAAGACTATTGAGCGTGTTGCCGACATCGTTATACCCTAAACCATCCGCGACCAAGGCGGTCGGTAGCCAAGGAAGTTCTGCCCTACCGCCATCCGCACATAACCTAGCACCCCAACCCTCACTCCCTCCAGAATAGTGATGAAGCGCATAGTCTTTTAGTGTAAAATGTCGCGCTCGATTAGTTTCGTCGCTACTTGAGGCAATTGACACGGTTTCGGCCGACGCTCGATCAGCGACCACCAAAGATGCCCCGAGGCTAACTACCGCCGCTACAGCTACCAACTGCGCCAAACTCAACCTAAACATACTTGCTACCCTTCATAATCCACCCAAATCGACAGCAGACTGTTGTCCGACGTATCATATGTCACTAGCGCCTGACTGCCAGGTGCGACGTCACTCTTAGTAGCTTTTTGATAACTAGCCAGCTTCATATAGTCGGTGCCCCGCCTCAATTTCAACTCAAGCACATCACTACCTACAGCCTTTGCCGTCTCGCCCAGTAGCCTTAGTTGCATCACTTCATCTGAAATAGACACCACCTCTCCGTCAATTCGCCTATTGTGATTGATCGCGTGTCGCTCCTCCGGAGAAATAGTATAGTCTGAGCGCAAAGACCCGTCTTCATTAAACCTGCTCTGCACTTCAGGCACACTGTCAACATCATTCGTCGGCTCATCTGACTGGGTGAAATACAAAATAGCGGCCACTGAAATGACCGCTACTACTAGAGCGATTATCGCTCCCCCTATAACTATTCGTCGCCTGGATGGCCCTGGTTTTGATTTTGAGTTAGCTCTATTTTCTTCAAATAAATCTACCATAAGCTCATACTAACATAAGTATATTAAAAACCAGCATCTAAAGTCCCCTCATCCGACTACACCCTTCTTTCCACCAGGTAACACTATCTATAGCGACTATAATTGCCATAGACTACTACCTCTGTTATGATTGTAGTATGAGTTTATCTATCGGCATCGTCGGTCTACCAAACGTCGGAAAATCGACGCTTTTTAATGCGCTAACCGACAATGATATTTTAGCGGCCAACTACCCTTTTGCTACAATTGAGCCTAATACCGGAGTTGTCCCCGTCCCCGATGGGCGCCTGGAGAAGCTGGCTGAGATATATGGCAGTCAAAAACTCCTGCCGGCAACTGTCGAGTTTGTCGATATCGCTGGTTTAGTGGCTGGTGCGTCAAAGGGCGAAGGCCTGGGCAATAAGTTCCTGGCAAATATCCGCCAATGTAGCGCTATCGTTCACGTAGTGCGGGCATTTGAAAATGACGACATCCTTCGCCATGACAATACAGCCATTAACCCAAAGGCTGATATTGAAATTATCAATACTGAACTGATCCTAGCTGACATGCAGACCATTGAAAACCGCCTGCCTCGCCTACAAAAAGATGCCAAGGCCAAGCCAGAAGCCCGTGAAGCTTTGGGCTACCTCGAGAGCCTGCTACGCCACCTGGAGTCAGGCACGCCACTGTCTGCCCTGCCGTCACTTGATGAAGAAGCAATCGCCGACCTGCACCTACTAACGGCCAAGCCGGTTATCTATGCCTTCAACGTCGATGAAGAAGGTTTGAGTGACAACCAGACCAAGGCGCGGCTCGAGAGTCTGGTTGCTCCAGCTCGTGCCCTGTTTGTCAGCGCCAAGCTCGAGGAAGAACTAAAGGGCCTAGCGGCTGAAGATGCCACCGAGCTACTCGAAAGCTATGGCGTCAAAGAAACCGGACTGATGCAGCTGATTCATGCCGCCTACGACACACTCGGACTTCAAAGCTATCTGACCGCCGGCCCCAAAGAAGTCCGTGCCTGGACAATCACCAAGGGCTGGACCGCACCACAGGCCGCTGGGGTGATTCATACCGACTTTGAAAAAGGCTTTATCGCCGCGCAGGTAGTGGATTTTGACGATCTTGTCGCTGCCGGCTCAGAGGCCAAAGCTCGCGAAGCTGGCAAAATCCGCACCGAGGGCAAAACCTATGTCATGCAGCCTGGTGATGTGGTAGAATTTCGCTTTAACGTTTAG
>CAZBLG010000067.1:0-3401 GCA_964492805.1 uncultured Candidatus Saccharibacteria bacterium | reverse complement strand
TTCTTCGAGAATTAGCTGCATACGATGAATCATGCTGCTAAAGCAGCTGATGATGATGCGGCTATTGGCCTCGCGCTGCATAATTTGCCCGATACTCTCCTGAATATCGTACTCGCCGTGCGTGTGAGTACCTTCAGACTCACAGTTAGTCGACTCGTTCATGAACATCAAAATACCTTCTTTAGAGGCGATTTCCGTCATGCGCGCCAAGTCATACTTCTGTCCGTCAACTGGATTGTCTTCGAAGCGCCAGTCGCCTGAGTCAACAACCACACCCAGTGGCGTGCGAACAACCACGGCCGTAGAGTCAGGGATTGAGTGATTTACGTGAACTAGCTCGATCGAAAAGTTATCGCTCACCTGTACAATGTCATGATTTAGGGCACTCATTTCACGATAGTCTGGCTCAAAACCGGTGTCTGAATCATCCATGTTGCGATTTAGCATGCCGATGGTGAACTTTGAAGCATAAACTGGCGCTGGGATGCGGTGAATAAAGTGACGAAATGCACCAATATGATCTAGGTGCCCGTGCGTAAAAACGTGCGCCTTAATTTTGTGCTTGTTTTTCTCGAGGTAGGTGATGTCGGGGGTAATGTAGTTAATACCCGGGTAGCCATCGCCTGGGAACAAGAAGCCCATGTCGATAATGATGATCTCATCGCCATACTCAATGGCGTTCATGTTCTTGCCAATGCCCATTTCGCCTAAGCCGCCAATCGGTATAATCCTCAGCTTTGGCTGTTGATTTTTGCCCTGTTGGCGAGGTTGCATCTTCAGGCTGAACTGCTCACCGCCATAGCCGTTGTAGACCGATTTGTTAACCGGTATGTCGATTATGTGCTGAGAGGCACGCAGGTTGACGTTCTCCGAGACCCGACGTTGGGCCCTGAAAACCTCACCCTTTCGAGTGTTGGTGTTGTTAAGCACCGCGTTATTAGTTTTTTTAGTAGTTTGTGGACGCTTCGCAAGGTTATCGCTCGCCGGCGTCGAGAGTCGTTTTTGACCCATAAATTGTTTTTCTCCTTTAATGTATGAAAAAACTTATATTACAAAAAATATTTACCAGAGGTGGGATTAGTAAAAACAGCCGCTTAGTCCCCTTGTAGTTGAAATTACTATATCAAACCAGGACTCAAGAGTCAACTAACTAATCCTTTGCCTGGGCCTCAATCAGCCTGACAGTTGCTAAAAAATCATCAATTAATACCTGGCGCATACCCCCGTTATATAACGCGGCGGCTGGGTGATACAGTGGAATTAGTAAATATTCTCGCCCACTTAGGGATACGGTGCGAGCCTTGCCGTGGTCAGACGATATGCGTAAATTCTCGATAAATGCCGATCCGCTGTGCCGGCCGAGTGTTATGATGACTTTTGGATTAATAATCTCAATTTGTTTGATCAAATACGGCCAAAAAGCTTCTTTTTCCTCTGGCAGTGGATCGCGGTTGTTTGGAGGGCGATACTTGACGATGTTTGTGATATAAACGTCGTCTCGGTTTAAGTCAGCCGCTCTCAGCATCTCGTCGAGGAATCTGCCGGCTGCGCCAACAAATGGCTTGCCCTGTTCATCCTCTTTCTTGCCTGGCGCTTCACCGATAAAAACCATCTCCGCCTCTGGGCTGCCACTACCCAAAACTAGTTGACTTGCCTGACTAGCCAGCTCAGGGCAAACATTATCCCGGATGATTTGCTGTCCCAGCCTATCTAGCAATGACTGTTTGTCGATCATCGGCTAAAAATCTTCGATTCGCCCTAGTGCCCAGTTTTGCTTGCGAGTTACCGCCCCGCCGAGGTTGTCGTTTAGGGAGCTATGAATCTCGGTTATTGGAATTAGCTTGTTGCGATCTGATATGCCGTTTAACAGGCCAGCCTCCTGAGAATCATGCAGCTGCTCATATTCGTTATAGTCAAATGAGTCACTAGCCACCATCGGCTCCAGTAGATCAACTCTCGCTTGAATTGCTTGCTGAAAAGCTAACGTCGGCTGCTTGTGTCTTTCAATCAAAGTGTCGCTACTGACTAATTCCTCAGCCAGCCTCTCGCAGCCTCTGCCGTACGATAGCGCCGCTCGTGCTTCATCGATGTCCCATAGCGAACCTGTCTCTACAAATGCCTGGCACTTATAAAGAAACCTGTAGACACCAATCACCGACCCGGCAAGATCCTCAAAACCACTGTTTTCACCGTAAATAGCCTGACGCTGGGTTTTGTAGTCGTCGTATAGCCCGACAATCTCTCGATCACTAAAATCAGCGACTAACTCCTCCATATACTGCTCATTTTCGACTATTTTTCTAGCAATCTCGCGCTCATTTTGCTCAATCTCTTCAAGCTGAGGCTGATTCACCAAAAGCTCTGGGGCGGCCTGTGTGCTCGCTCCGCTGCCGCCGACGACATCTCGAAAGCTAGATACCCGAGCAGAAAACTCCAAAAAGTCTCGCTGGCTACCTAGTTTTAGATACTCTCCGTAGCTAGCTTGTAAAATCTTCTGGGCATCGGCCAGTTGCCTGTACTCTTGTTTTGACGGCATAAGGAGCAGGGTCGCCACAAAAGCTACGGCTGCAATAGTCGCCACCCCTGCACTCATCAGTAGAATCGCTCTTACAGCTCCCTTTGCTGGCGAACCGTTTGTCTGGTTTTTTGCAACCGTGCTTTTGCTAGACATACCCCTCCGCGACTTTATTTACTCTTCGACAACGTCTTTGATGCTCAGGCTCAATCGTCCGCGCTCATCAATCGCGGTTAGTTTGACCTTCACTATTTGGCCTTCGCTCAGTACATCGGTCACTTTTTCAACTCGTTCGTTCGACAGCTGTGAAATATGCACCATACCATCAGTGCCAGGCAGAATATTTACAAATGCACCAAAGTCTTTGATACTGACGACTTTGCCTTCGTAAACTCGGCCAACCTCTGGCTCTTCAGTGACGCTTTTTATCCAAGCGATAGCCTTTTCGATTGACTCTGAGTCCGAACTTGCTACGGTGATCAGCCCGTCTTCCTTGATATCAATTTCCGCACCAGTCTCGGCAGTAATCTTATTGATCACCTCTCCACCCTTGCCAATTACGGCGCCAATCTTCTCAGGGTTGATCTTGATCTTTTCAATACGCGGTGCATATGGACTTAGCGCGGTTCGTGGAGCCGACATCACCGTCAACATGTGCTCTAAGATGTGTGCTCGACCGCTCTTTGAGCCCTCAATTGCTTGCTTAAGAATACTGGTTGGCAAGCCATGGAGTTTCATGTCCATTTGAATCGCCGTAATACCTTTTTCGGTACCGGTCACCTTAAAGTCCATGTCACCTGCAAAGTCCTCGGCATCAGCAATATCAGTCAATACATATGGTGTATCGCCGTCCATCATCAGACCCATAGCGATACCAGAAACTGGG
>CAZBLG010000066.1:0-3478 GCA_964492805.1 uncultured Candidatus Saccharibacteria bacterium | reverse complement strand
CTCAACAAAAAGCACTGGAATACTATAATCTGCAGTGGGCAGCTGAGCAGCGAAGAGATTATTGATCTAGCTAGGCTAAGCTACGAATTGGTTGTAGCTGATCTAGGAGCTTGAGGCGATAGCAAACTGATTTCTGAGATTTTCGAAGTCTGCGATAGTCTTGGCCAAAAACTCTCTCATGCTTTGAACCCTGGTTGCGCTCTCAAGCCGCTCCATCATTACCAGAGTTTCCTCTAGTTGGTAGGCCATTTCGCGAGCGTAGGCTTTGTCGAGCACTGAGTTTAAGTGAGCATCGTCTAGCTTGGCTTCGATTTCCGCACTTGAGTCGAGGGCGGCAATTTCTTTGGCCTGCTTGGAATTGCTGCGGTCGATCGAGTAGGCCTGCAGCGGCACTTCAATTGAGTGGTTGGCGGTCGTCAGGACTGCCATAAGTGAGCTATTGGCATCTGATAGAGCGATGGTTCGCAGATTTTTGTTGTATTTGGTGCTGATCACTTCAAGCTTGTTCAGCCTGGCAACTAGAGCCATTGGTGATGGCCCGGCATTTGAATAATTAACAGCCATAACAGCAATCATGCCGATCGACATTAGTCCGATCACCCCAGCGATCACCAGGATAATTTTTGATTTTTTGTCAAAGCCAGTGCTTTGGTCGGGCGGAGCAATATGGTTTAAGTAGTCGATACCACTCGGCTCGGGTTGATATTGGTCGTTAGGTTGCATATGTATATTTAAGCACAAACATAAACAGAGGTAAAGGGTGATATAATAGTCGCATGCAAGATGCTAAGGAAGAGGTGCGGGCGCGGCTCAATATTGAGGACGTGATTGGTGAGTATGTACAGCTGAAACGAGCCGGCAGGAACCTAAAGGGCCTCAGCCCATTTACCGATGAGCGCACACCTAGCTTTATGGTTAGTCCAGAGAAGCAGATTTGGCATGATTTTTCTTCGGGCAAGGGCGGTGATGTGTTTAGTTTTGTCATGCTGGTTGAGGGTATGGATTTTAGACAGAGCTTGGAGCATTTGGCTAGAAAAGCTGGGGTGGAACTAACTAGCTTTTCAGGCGGAGACGGTAGGTTTGCCAAGCGAAAAGAGCGAGCGCGTGAGGCTCTGAAGTTGGCCGCCAGATACTTCCAGCAAACTCTCATAAAAACCCCCGAAGCGTTAGACTACGTGGTTGAAAAACGGCGAATGAATCGTCAAACGATTGCCGATTTTCAAATTGGCTATGCCTCGGAGAATGGTCAGGCTTTGGTGGCGGCACTGGAAAAACGAGGCTTTAAAAAAGATGAATTAAAAGACGCTGGGTTGGTCAATCGGTTTGGTGGAGATTTGTTTCGCGGGCGGATGATGGTGGCGTTGATGGACGGCACAGGCGAAGTGATTGGTTTTACCGGAAGAATCATCGTTGATGATCCAAAAGCCCCAAAATACCTAAACACCCCCCAGACTATTTTGTTTGATAAAAGTTGGCATGTTTTTGGCCTAAGTCAGGCCAAGGAGGCGATTCGCAAAGAAGATGTGGCGGTAATTGTTGAGGGGAACCTGGACGTCGTTAGCTCGCATCAGGCTGGGGTTAAGCATGTCGTGGCGACGGCTGGAACGGCGATGACTGAACAGCACCTTAAGTCGCTGTCTCGCTTGGCAGGGAGAATTCGTCTAGCTTTTGACGGAGATAAGGCCGGGTTGGCGGCGACGGAAAGGACTATTACACTGGCTCAGCAGGTCGGGGTGGAGCTGGAGGTAGTTACGCTGCCAGAATATGCCAAAGATCCAGATGAGTTGATTCAAAAAGACCCCAAACTGTGGCGCCAGGCCACCGAGCAGGCAGTGCCGGCCGTGGAATGGGTGATTGACCAGTATAAAAAACGCGAAGATTTGAAGACCGCAGAGGGCAAAAGGCGGTTTACGACCGCCTCATTGGCCTTGGTGCGTCGGCTTAAGGACGCAGTTGAGCGCGAGCACTACCTAAAAATTATTCAAGAAACTTCAGATGTTTCTTTGGCGGCACTAGAGTCTAAGCTGAAGGCTACAGCTCCCGACAAGGCAAAAAAGCGCCGCACTCCAGCCGTTGACAAGCAGCCAGCTCGCCCAGCTTCGCCAGAGATTCAGGAGGTTCTTTTGGCGATTGCCACCATCGCTCCCGCTACAAGGCGGTGGTTGGGGGCGGTTACGAGAGAAATGATTGAAGGGGAAGAGGCGACTCAACTGTTGTTGTATTTACAACAAAACAATGATCCGCTCACCGATACTGTCCCTGACGAGTTGCAAAAGATTGAGCAGTATGTCAAAATAGTACAGTTGAAAAGCGACACGCGTTATGCTAACTGGGAGGAGAGCCAATTCCAGGCAGAGATGGCACGCGTAGTTAAGCAAATTGTAATAAAACACCGTGAAATAAAAAAACAGCAACTTATAGATCAGCTGCGAGATGCCGAGGTGATGGGTGATGAGGCGAAGGCCGAGTCGCTCAGGCGCGACATCAATTCGCTGATAAAGGAGAGAGCGTGAGCGACGAAGATACCAAAAAGCCACTTAATGACGAGCGAGATTTTGACGAACCAGATATAGCTGAGGTAGAGGATGAGGACGAGCCGGAGGTTGAAATTGACCTGACTGACACCAAGTACCTTGACGACGTATCTGATGATTCTGTCAGGCTGTACTTGAGAGAAATTGGCAAAATTCCCCTACTGACGGCCGAGGAAGAACTGGCGCTAGCCCAGCGAGTTGTCGCTGGTGAAAAGAGAGCTAAGGACAAGATGGCTGAGGCAAATATGCGTCTGGTGGTGTCAATCGCCAAGCGTTATTCTGGTCGCGGGTTAGATTTCTTGGATTTGATTCAAGAAGGCAATACCGGACTACTGCGTGCGGTTGAAAAGTTCGATCCCGACAAGGGCTTTAAGTTCTCAACTTATGCTACTTGGTGGATCCGCCAAGCTATCACTCGAGCAATTGCTGACCAGGCCAGGACTATCCGTATACCAGTTCACATGGTTGAGACTATCAATAAACTTCTGCGCACCCAACGGCGGATGACTCAAGAGCTCAACCGCGAGCCGACCATTGAGGAGTTGTCTAAAGAGCTGGAGCTCGAGCCAGAGAAGATCGAATACATCATGAAGATCAAGCAAGATATTTCCTCGCTTGACGCTGGTGTTGGCCGAGATGGCGACGAAGAGGATTCGGTACTCGGGGACTTTATCGAGGATGAAGAGACAGTTTCACCAGAAGATTCAGCAACCAACCAGCTGCTTAAAGAGCAGGTTCAAGACGTCTTGTCATCACTCAGCGACCGTGAACAAAAAATTGTTCGCATGCGCTTTGGTTTAGATAGTGGCAAAAGTCATACGCTTGAAGAGGTTGGTCAAGAATTTGCCGTCACCCGCGAGCGCATCCGCCAGATTGAAGCTAAGGCACTAGCTAAACTTCGTAAACACAAGGACGCTAGGAAGCTTTACGAATACCTAGGCTAG
>CAZBLG010000065.1:0-3534 GCA_964492805.1 uncultured Candidatus Saccharibacteria bacterium | reverse complement strand
GTAAAGACTCGTTCAGCTCACGCACCTCCTCGACTGACAGCGAGTTTTGAACCGCGATCGTCAGCTCATTGCTGACAGTCTCTAGCAACTTCATGTCACGAACACTATAGCCTCGGCCTTTGTGCTCGCCAATGAAGAGGTAGCCAATAGTCTGCTCGTGAAGCACCAGAGGCAGGACGATCTGGGCGCGGTGACTCTGCAAAGTGCGAGTCACCGACTTTGAATTGACAAAATCGGCTTGTATGGACTCTGGAAATCTATGATTATCATCATAATACCTAGCTATCTCGGAGATATCCGCCTCTGGCATGCGGTATTTTCTGGTACCAGCTGTGCCCATCACTCCTCGGCCATGAATATAGAAAAATACCTGCTCAGACTTGAGGCTAAACAAAATTTGTGAGCTAATTTGCTTTAGTAATACATGGAGGTCGGTATTATACGAAACGATCCGGCCAAACTCTCGCGAAAACTCCTCTGGATCGTATTCTCCGCGATAAAAAATCCTGTTGGTTAACTGATTGAAGAAGCGCTTTATAGGCTGAAACGTGAGAGCTAAAATAATCGCTGGCACCACACCCACCAGGCCAAGTCCTTCGTCGCTGTCGGCACCATTTTGTGCTAGGATTACCGTTAAGCCGTATGCCAATAGCACATATATAACTGCCATAGCCAGTATGGAAAGTGTGTAGCCTGCAGTTCTCACGGTTGCTAGGCGGACGTCAAATAGCTTATGCCGAACTACCGAATAATATATAGCAACTGCCAGAGCAACGACCGGTGTCGCACCAAATTCTGTAAATTCGAACACGCCCGTTACAGAAGGTAAAATAAACGACAAAAGCATTACAATAGGCAGTACCCACATTGCAGCCCAGCTAATCGCTATAAGCTGATGGCGAGATGGCCCCTTCTGATACATAATACCCCGCACCATGAATACGATAATTGCAAGAACCACTGCACCCAGGACAAGTCCATACACCTCACCTAGAGGGCCAAATACAACGCCATGAATATTCTCCTGCGGCTCGACACCCATACCGACAAGCGGCGTGAAACTTATAACTACGAATGGCCACAAAAACCACTCGGCTGTGGATAGAACCTTCCTGTCTATTGATAGTGCAGATATGCGCACAACTATTTTTGCCAGCAGTATCGCTGCTGCAAGACTGCACCCAAATACTATGTAATTTGAAGCAACCGCCATATCTTGTGAGACGTCAAGGCTATTGCCAATGTGGATAGCTGGCAGCCACAGCGCCACCATTACGGCAAAAGCTGCAAAGAGCCTGTTAAGTGACTGCCTCCAGCGCCCACCAGATAGTGTAAGTGTCATCAACACCAATAAAAGCAGGACGGTGAACAGATCAATAATTACATACAGCATAAGCGATATGCCTCATTATAGCGCCATTATCAACCCGAGCCAAATACTAAGTGATTATTCTTGATGCCCTAAGTATCTATGCATCACGCGAAGCCATTCTCCCCAGCTTGTCTGCCCCCTAGCGTGACTCAGTGGGGTCCGATATCGCCCAGTGGCCAAATTCCTTTCAAGGATGATATCACGGACTGCTGCAACAGCAACTCCAGCCGCCCCTAGGGCCGTATTGCCGAGCTGAGGGAGGCCAGCAAGCGTCGAGCCAACTTCGAGGCCAGAGTCTACTAACCTTGGAGTGAGATTGGTGTAGCCGACGCTTTTAGCAAAAATATCAGTCTCACCCCGGGGTGAGACTTGATTGGCTAGCAGTTGAGTGGCGATATCGTCCTTAACTCCCTTGGCATAAATTGGAGTTGAATTACTTAGGTCGTGTCGGCAGACCTCCAATACAGCAGCGTCGTGCACATCAGAAACCGTCACGTATGCCGTGCCCTCTTCCCTGCAAAACATACGAATAAGCGCAGACGTTTTCATGTCATCAACTTCATCCACCACCACGTCCGGTCGAAAACTTCTTAGGCTATCGATAGTCTCGGGTGTAATGCCATTAATTTCATGTTTCTGACGCATAAATGGATCGATGTAGCTAATCCTTTTTGCAACTGCACTCACCTTGTCGTGGATCAAGTCTCGCACATCCATCTCTGCCCGTCCTAAATTAGCAACGCTAGGGGATGCCAGGTCTGACATAAATAGCTCGCCCCCGACACCATTGCGAGCCAGTGACGCAGCCACATTACCGCCCAAACTCATGCCAATGACAGCAACCCGACCCATTTGCAGTTTCGCAATCTCTTCACGTGTTATAAGCTCCTGAAACCTATAAGTTCGCAGCTCATGGTAGTCTTGCGGGTCTGGAAACCTTAATAAGTCAGATGACCACGGATAAAGTACCCATCTACCGTACTCACTGTTTTGAAACCTCTCGTTTTGTATATAGTTTTGCCTACTATTTTCGTCATCTATAAGTCCTGGATGATTGAGCTCAAAGAGCCCATCAGCTATGACGTCTATAGGATTATATGCATTTAATACCCTACCCCCCAGTAGCGCACGGTCTAGAGCCTTTGCGGACTCCTCGCAACTTCGATCAAAAACTTCAGGTTGCGACCACCTGGCAGCACTCCTAGACCTCACTTCTGTCGCAAACTGCTCCTCGCTCAGCCTGCTCACACCGCTACCTCGCTGCCATACGGCAGCTTATCGCCGCTAGTCTGCCCCCAGAACAGCACCCCACCACCTGTTATATGCGCCTCTTCTAGTGCAGGTTTACCAGGGCGTTTTTTCATCTCCTCCCTCATGACTTCAGTCTTGATGCGAACTCCTTGATTTATAGTGCCTCCATAGGCTTCGAGCATCCTAGGCTCACCTCCTGGGGGCACCTCATTTGGGGCTCCGGCTAAGGCTATTAGCCTTGCGGGAACACGCTCGATAGTGGCAACCACTGGATCAAGTTTGTTAAAGGTAGTATGTGCCAGTACTGCATCAAACAACATCTTAGTCACCTCACCGCGCTGTCTTCGAGGGCCTCGGGAGATGAAGCGTGATATTTCTGCACTATCTTGCGGTGGCGTGACACCAAGCACCCCTGGGAAAAACGTCTCTATAGGCAGCGGCTTGTTTTCGCGGTGGATAACTCGCAGGCATGCGATGACTGCAACGCTGCCGATAGCTTTGGGCTGTAGCACCACAAAGTGCTGTGAACGTTCATCATCTTCATCAAACTCCATGCCGTCTTTGGCGGATTCCTCAGGCAGGAACTCCATCTGGTCGACATATACTTTTTTTCTCAAACACCCATAAGCTTTCACAACATCCTTACCGACACAGCCTTCAGCAAGGCCATGACCAAGGTTGAGCACCGCAAAATCGGACTCAGGTCTTAAATCAAATAAGCTACTTTCTATCACCGGGACCACTTCTGAGTCCTCTATCGACGAATTACGCATGTACTGATTATAGCACATTGTCAAGTAAAGCAATCGTTGATTACCTTTTTTTTAAATAAACTGATAGAATATGTACCATGACCAAAATCGTTATCATCGAAGACGATCCAACAATTAGCCAGATGTACCGGATGAAAT
>CAZBLG010000064.1:0-3581 GCA_964492805.1 uncultured Candidatus Saccharibacteria bacterium | reverse complement strand
ATGCGCCTGAGCGGTTGTAGTCAGAGCACCTATGCTTGCCCCATATCGATAACGATAGTATCATCTCGTTGTCGCTTTGTCGTAGCCTAATGGAGGGCTGCAGCGACGCAGAAAGAGGGCAGACGTATGTCGGTCAATGGGTTCCTTGTCATTTCAGACTGGAGATCGGAGCCGCCGCTGAGTCAGTCGGCGATCAAGAATGCGCTGTATCGGCGCTTGGTCGCCACTTTGGGTGTTGGCGTCCATGAGTTCAGTTCGCTCGAGCCGCTGTTTGAAGCGGCGGGCATCGAGTACCTCGACTCGGGGGAAGTGCACGTGCGGTCCGCGACCTTGAAGGCTTTTGAAGAAGCCTCTCAGGGTATCTTTTTTCGGATGGGCAAGCGTCGCTTTGCTCGCTTGATTCACCGCATGAAGCGAGTCAGACTGGTGCAGTTCAGCCTCGGGCAGGTAGAGCGTGAAGATCGTCCTCGGTTGAAGCTTATCATTATCTAACCCTCTTCCTTCTGGTCGAAGCGGCCTCATTTCGCCGCTTCGACCACACAAAACACCTATTAGTTGCATGATATAATTAGAGCAAATTATCTTTGAGGGAGGTTTTGATGGCAAAGAAAAAACACGCTAGTGAATTCGTAGACTTTATTCGAAAACAAGGTGTGGTTGGCCTAGCGGTAGGTTTGGCAATTGGTGTAGCGGCAGGTGATACGGTAAATAAGCTGGTTGAGGGGTTTATCGATCCAATTATTCAGTTTATTGTTGGCTCGCAGGAGGCGCTAAACTCAGCTGTCTGGCGGGTTGAGCTCTGGGGTCGGAGCGCAGACTTTGCTTGGGGCGCTTTTGTTTCGTCCCTCATCACACTGCTAGCAACTGCACTAGTAATTTATGCAATCGTCAATTTGCTGAAGCTAGATAAGCTCGATAAGAAAAAAGACTAAATTGGCGCTATGGTAAATGCCCACCCATGACTTGCAGGGGTGGGCGTTTGGGTGGCGAAATGTTCCACGTCCACTATGTGGGTGTACTAGTTCGCCCTAGCGGCGGATGAGGTTGTCATTGACAGCGCCCTGCGCCTTGGCCTTTTGCCGCTGGCTCGCACCGTAGTCCAACCTCGGTCGGTTGGAGGTGACCCTGAAGAGCCACTTTTTCAGTTTGGCAAGCCAGATTCTGGACTTGTGCATCTTTATCCTTTCGAAGATCCACCTCATACCTGGAATTCCAAGTAACTAAAGGCACTGACAATTATATCAGAAACTGGCGATATAGCAATAGCGCAGCTAGGAGGATATCATGGTGCCGACTACTTCGCCATGAGCAGCGCGAGCGATATTTCCATCAGTCAACAGATCGCAGATGATGATGGGTTTATGTTCATCCATGGCAACCCCGATAGCAGCGTTGTCCATAATATTTATAGTAGGACTAGCGAGGGCCTCTTGGTAGGAAAGCTGAGCGTACTTAACGGCATCAGTATGTTTGGTCGGGTCTTTATCATAAACGCCGTCAACCTTTGTTGTTTTTATAACAACATCACAGTTCATTTCTTGAGCTAGGTTGAGAGCAGCGGTGTCGGTAGTGAGGAAGGGTCGACCGATGCCCCCGCCTATGATGACCACACGGCTTTTGTCGAGGTGTGAGAGCGCTCGGCGATAGGTGTACTGGTCGATGAATTGATCGATCCTAATACTAGAAAGCGCACGAGTTGGCAGCTCGGTGTCATTAAAAACATCGGTCAGAGCAATGGCATTCATTAGTGTCGAGAGCATGCCGATGTTGTGCGCATTAACTTCCTGGATGCCGCCACCAGCGATTTGGCTGCCGCGGACATAGTTGCCGCCGCCAACCATGATCACGACCTGGATGCCGCTAGTGATGACGGGTTTGATTTGTTCGGCAATCCAGTGGGCCCGTTCACGGTCAAAGCCACTGTCGTATTTACCCTGGAGCTGCTCGCCGGAGAGTTTGAGAAGAATTCTTTTGTACATGCTTTAACTATATCACTTTAAAAATAGATAGATGCATAAAAAATCCCCCTTCGCATACCGCAAAGAGGGGCGTACATGTCAGTTCGGTAGGTCAGCTTTTGCCTCAAGCGTTTTCCATCCTTCTTCTGACAGTACGACTTAGTGGACTACCATTAGGTGCCCACCGCCATGGAGTGATTCACGGCGTTTCGTTTGTTCGATGTGGTGGACCAGGCGTGAAAGTTCACGATCTTGGCGGTAGCCATCCATTGCACCTTGGGAAACGTTCCAGGTGCCGGGATTTTGTTCATCGAACCAGATTTGGCCGTTACGCACCATGTACGACAGCCTATCAGCCAGCAGATCATGCTCTGCACGCCGAGCTATGTGTCGGAGTGTAGACGCGTTTTCGCTGATCTGGCTAGGTAGCTCACTGACGCAAACAATGTTGCTACCTTTTTTTACGACTTTGTTGATTATGTGTTCGACCAAATCCTTTTGCCTCGGACCAACACCTACAATGAAGTTGTCGGTGCCGCGCAATTTACCGTGTGACCAGTAGGTTGCATAGTCATAGGCTTTGAGAATCCGGTGTTCGGCAATGAGCAGTTTGAGCACTATCTCATCTCTGTCGAACAGTTCATCGAGGTCGTAGGTCGGAACATAGCCACTGCGGCTACGTTTGATGTGTGGTGCTGAGGTTTGGGACACCTCCGCCTCTCCTCTCAAATAACGGACCTTCCGTTATTATGCCATCAGCATATCCCACCCCTGCACAAGAGTCAACTACCTGGTATACTACCTTTATGAAACAAGCTAAACTACTCTGGATGGATCTAGAGATGACAGGTCTTGATCCGATGGCGGACCGGATTTTAGAGGTGGCGGTGATTGCTACGGACTGGGACTTTAAAGAAATTGCTAGGTATGAAGCGGTTAAAAAAGTTGGACCAAGGCTTATGAAAAAACGAATGGTCGGTGAATTTTGGGATAAGTACGCTGAGGTTCGCGAGGCGCTAGCTACTCAAAATGGGACTGGTAAAAATGGACGAACGGTAGAGAATGAGCTGATAAAATTCATAGATGAGCATTTCGCTAGTGACGAGAGGGTACTTTTGGCTGGTAACTCCATACACCAGGATCGAAAATTTATTGAAAATGAGTGGCCTAGGTTAAATGAACGCCTTCACTATCGGATGCTTGATGTCAGTGCCTGGAAAGTCGTTTTTGACGGAAAGTTTCGTAAAAAGTTCGCCAAACCTGAGGCGCATCGAGCTTTGGAAGATATCCAGGGCAGTATCGAGGAGCTTAAGTACTACCTAAAGAAGGTTAAACATTAGTCTATGACCCATCAGGATTTTGAAAAATACATCTTGAGTCTACCCGAAGTGTGGCTAGGCTATCCGTTTGGAGAAAAGACAGCAGTGTATAAGTACGGTCGTCCGGAAGGGAAAATTGTCGCAATTGTTCAAGAAGGCTCAGACCCTTTGCGAATCAGCTTAAAGTGCGATCCAATACTAGCAAAAAACTTGCGAGAAAAATACGAGACGGTGTTACCGGGCTATCATCTCAACAAAAAGCACTGGAATACTATAATCTGCAGTGGGCAGCTGAGCAGCGAAG
>CAZBLG010000063.1:0-3653 GCA_964492805.1 uncultured Candidatus Saccharibacteria bacterium | reverse complement strand
AGCAGGGCCTGAGCTTTTTTGCCCTCATCAGCGATACTTTTAGCAGCTTCGTGAGCTGGGGCGATTAGCTCTTTATCGTCAGTCGAGCGGATGAGCAGCAGGTAGGTGTTGAATTTTTCTTCAGGACTAACATCAAGCTTGTCAATTAGCGGGCGAAGTTCAGTCAGGGCTGCTTCTTTGACGGTAGCTAGAGCTGGGTCGACAGTTGGCTGGGCACTGGGCTCAGGCTGATTTTGCGGTGAAGGGGTGTTGTAGACTGGGTTGTCGACTACGGGTGTAGCGCTCACATCTGGTTGAGGTAAATCTGCTATTGGATCGGGCATGGCAACTGCAGCGGTCGCTGAATCAACAGCTGTTTCGTCTTTGCCGAGATCATTGACCTCTTGAGTTACACCAGCTAATGCCTTTGCCAGTTCCTGGTCGTCACTTGTTACCTGTTTTTGATTGTCTCCAGAAATATCCATGCCCACCCCTTATGAAAATATTACAAACTTCTTATGCTATACTGTAGCATGAATAACCGAGGGAGTGCAAGCATGTTAGATGATGTAAATGTGATTAAGCAACGCGATCCATCAGGGGCGCTGGAGGCGGTTTTGTCTTTGCCAGATCAGGCAAGCTTTCAACCGGAGATCGTGGGTGATTTTGTGGAGCGCGATATTACAAATATCGTCATGGCGGGCATGGGCGGATCGGCTTTAGCGGCCGATATGGTTAAGATTCTACTTAATGGTAGGGTTGCGGTGCCAGTTGAGGTGGTGAAAGGTTATGATTTACCGGGCTACGCTGATGACTCAACCCTAGTGATAGCACTCAGCCATTCAGGTAATACCGAGGAGACACTAGAGTGCTATTCTCAGGCCCAAGAAAGGTCGTGTGTGCTGGCGGCTATGGCGACTGGCGGACAGCTACTGGAGCTAGCGATTCAAGACGGGGTGGTACATACGGCAGTTCCAGCCGGAGCTCAGCCGCGAATGTCGACGGTTTATCATTTGCGAGCACTGTTGAAATTATTACAACATTTTAATCTAATTGACGACGAACTATTTCGTCAGATAGGCGAAAGCGGAGAGTGGTTGGGGGAAAAGTTAAACGAATGGAAGGCCGAAGTACCCCTAGAACATAACTATGCTAAGCAGTTAGCTTCGCAGACGGTTGGCAAGACGGCGGTGTTTTACGGAGGGCAGCTAACTTGGCCGATTGCCTTCAAGTGGAAAATTAGCTGGAATGAGTCGGCCAAAAACGTCGCTTTTTGGAATCAGTATCCGGAGTTTAGTCACAACGAATTTATGGGCTGGACATCACATCCTGTTGAAAAACCGTATGCTGTTTTTGATATTTTGAGCAGTTTTGAGCGGCCGAGAATCGCTGAGCGCATGGAGCTGACTGACCGAATGCTCAGTGGTATGCGCCCTAAAGCAACACCCCTTCAGCTAATTGGTGATAGTTTAGTACAGCAATTCTTATGGGCGCTGGCGCTAGCCGACATGACATCGATTTACGGTGCAATTTTAAACAATGTTGACCCTACGCCAGTGGCGATGATTGAGACATTTAAAAAGTCTTTGTCCTAGTGGCCTAGTAGTGAAGTGACTCGATCGGGTCTTTTTTAGCGGCCCTAACTGCTGGGTAAACTCCAGACAGCACACCGGTGACTAGCGCAATGCCAATGCTGATTGCGGCGATTTGCCAATTGATAACGGGGTTGAAGGGTAGGTACATGCCCAGCACAAAGGCGCTAGCTAGTCCGATAAGATAGCCAAACAGTCCGCCCAAAAAGCCAATAATTGTCGACTCTATGAGGAACTGGCTGATTATGTTGGTCTGGGTGGCGCCTATTGCTTTTCTGATGCCAACCTCGCGGCGACGTTCGGCGACATTTACCAGCATAATATTCATGATGCCGATTCCACCAACCAACAGAGATATTCCGGCAATTATCACCACGACACCAACAATATTAGTAAATAGTTGATTGTTAGGTGTGGTAATGGCGCTACCGGTTAGGATGACATAGTCTTGTTCCGCGAGGTGGTTGGCGCTAAGTATGCCATCTACCTGTTCGACAACTGCCGCCAGTGGCTCGTCCTCGTCGGCTTCGATCACGATCTGTTGAATTTGCGCGACATTTTGGGTAAATGATTTGAGCGAAGAGAGATGAATCATCGCCGAGCTATCAAAGTCCACGCCGTGATGATTAATTGGCTGGTGAGTGGCTTTGAGGACGCCGATGACAGTAAAGCTTTGATCACGAATAGTTAGCATGTTGCCCAGCGCGTGTTCCGTCCCAAAAAGATCAATTGCCAGCTGATTGCCGATGACAATGCCACTAGTGTTGCCGTTTTCTCTCAAGAATTGACCATCGAACATTTCTAGATTGGCCAGGTCGATCATATTGTGGTTGGTGCCGATTAGAGTTGCTTGCTGGGCGTCGACGACATCATCGCGGGCGGTCATTCTGGAGTGCAGTACGGCCATCGGTGCTGATTTGACGTTTGGTAACCTACTGATATCCTCAGCATCTTTTTCAGTTAAAGTCGAAGTGGTATGCAAGGGCTGGGTGTCAACTATCGCTAGACTGGTGGCGCCGATTGAGCTAGAGCGAACAAGGGCGACGGAGTCACGAGTCCTGACAACCTGGTTGTCTAAAAACTCAGACGCCCCTCCAGCAAGCGACAAAATTGAAACGATACTGGCCACGCCAATAGTCACACCGGTAGTTGTCAGAACCGTACGTAGTCGGTTAGCCCTAAGCGCTTCAACGGCATTTTCTAGGTGGTTAAAAAATAACAGTCTCACTTCTTAGCCTTCTTTTTCTTGGATTTTGAGCTTGATTTTGGCTTGGCTTTTGACTTTAGCTCTAGTTTCTCTTTAACTTCAAGGCGTTTTTTAAACGGTCCGGACTGAGCTTTGCGTGAGTCAGAGTCAATTTTGCCATCAAGCATGGTAATTACTCGGCTAGCATAGGAGATAAGGTCCGGGTTGTGGGTGACCATGATGATTGTATTGCCACGCCGGTGGATATCAGCCAGCTCCTCCATGATAATATGGCTGGTTTTTGAGTCCAGGTTGCCAGTTGGCTCATCTGCCAGGATGATCGAAGGCTTGTTGACCAGGGCTCTAGCAATCGCTACGCGCTGCGTTTGCCCACCAGACAGTTGATGAGGCAGGTAGTACTCTCTTTCGCCCAAATGAAAAGTCTTTAGTATCCGACTAGCTTCCTGGAGCCTGCGAGTTTTGCCAGTGCGGGTATAGGTGAGCGGTAGGGCGACATTGTCAATGACACGTAGGCGCGGAATCAGGTTGAAATTTTGAAAAATAAAGCCAACCTGTCGTGACCGGACATGTGCCTGACGACGGTAGCTTAGGGTATCGACCGGCTTATCATCCAGCTGATACTCGCCGTCGGTCGGTTGATCGAGTAGGCCAATTATATTCAGTAGTGTAGTTTTTCCACAGCCACTAGGGCCCATCACCGCGATAAATTCGCCCTTCTCAACTGTCAAATCTACCCCATCCAAAGCATAATGCTCGGCGTCGCCGAGTCCAAATCGCTTCGTCACGCCGCGAAGCTGAATGCGTGGTGCGGTTTTGTTCATTGATTCTATTATAGGAGGAGTGAGGGAGCTTTATCAACCGTAACCATTGCAAAA
>CAZBLG010000062.1:0-3677 GCA_964492805.1 uncultured Candidatus Saccharibacteria bacterium | reverse complement strand
GAAGCTGAAGACAAACTGCTTGGGCCTTTTAGTTTTAGGCAGTTTATCTTCCTTATCATTGCAGTGATGGCGGTCGGGCTCGCTTATGGGTTAGCTCAGGTCCTGCTGCCTTTAGCGATTATTCCGGTGCCAATCGCAATCTTCTTCTTCATATTGGCTTTGCCACTTCGTAAAGATCAGCCAATGGAAGTATACGTTGCCGCTGTCATATCATTCATATTAAAACCCAAGTCCCGTATCTGGAAGTCGGACGGAATTGAAACTTTGATTAAGGTGATTGCCCCTAAAAACGAAGACCAACACTATGGAAAAGGCTATAGTCAGGACGAGGTGCATAAACGGCTATCTTATTTGGCAAATCTAGTTGACTCACAGGGTTGGTCGGTTAGAGGTGTTAATGAGCCTGATAGTTCAATGCGAGAAGATTTGTATCACGAAGCACAGGCGATGGACGATCTGCTGGACGATCAAGGCTCGCGCGCCCAGCAAATCAACAGCCTACTTGAGAGGCAGAACGCTCAGAAGCGTCAAGATCTAATCAATAGCCTCCAACAACCCCAGTCAGCGCCTGCGTCAATAGATCAAGTAGCTCCAGTATCCCAGTTTAACCAGCAGGGTCAGCCCTACGCTCAGCCAACTGCACCTCAACAAGAAGCCTACCCGATAATGTCATCGTCCTACACCCCAATGTCGGTAGTTGAGCCGACAGCACCCGATGAGGATATTAAGCTGGTAGTTGACCCATACCCGAGTATGCGTCAGGGTATGTTAACACCACTAGGCGAGCAGCCGGCCAATACGATCCAGCCGTCTTCAATCATTGAACAACCCGTAGCTACCCAGCCCGATCCAAGCACTAGCGCTCCCTCAGTGTCTCCTGCTATAATAGACCTTGCGAACAACCACGACGGCCTCTCTATTGAAACCTTGCAACGCGAAGCAAAACGTATGCAAGAAAAAGAACTGGGGGCTAATGAGGTGGTAATTTCATTACGATAGGTGGGAAATGCAGCAAGATAATCAACAACCGTCATACCAAATACCAAACCAGCCTGTAAACCCACAGGTGATTGGTAGTGCTCAGCCTGGACAGCCACTGCAACCTGGACAACAACCCCAGCCTAGCCCTGAATCCCAGCCAGACAAACGCTCCAATTCTCCTAGTAGCGCTCAGAATTCATTGTTATTTTCTGAAATGCGTGAAAATATGATTATCATGAATGACGGCAGCTTCAGGGCGGTTATTCAGTGCCAGTCGATCAACTTCGATCTTATGAGCTCTCGGGAGCGCGAAGGTATTGAGTTTAGTTATCAAAACTTTCTCAACTCACTATACTTTCCAGCGCAGATATTGATTCGTTCCCGGCGAGTGGATATTGGACCGTATATCGACCGGCTACTTGAAATTCGACGCTCTCAAGACAATATGCTTCTAAACGTCTTGATGGATGACTATGTTAACTTTATTGATGTACTAGCTCAAGAGGCAAATATTATGGATAAAAGTTTCTATATTATCGTGCCATATTATCCAGCTGGAGACTTAAATGAGATAAAGAAGCAGGCAAAAGGTCTGTTTGATAGCTTTTTTGGCGGTAAAAAAGACGTAGCTGTCACAAAAATCGATAAAGTGGCTTATGAGAAGGCAAAAGATGAAATCAAAAACCGTGTCGACTCAGTGATGAGCGGTCTGTTTCAGATGGGTGTAAAGAGTGGCCAACTAAATACTCGGCGGCTTGGTGAGTTGTTTTACGCCACCTATAACCCAGATACCGCGACCCGCGAGCCAATCGGCGGACTCGATCCAAGTGAACTAACCTCTACATACGTCCGCAAGGGCGAAGCAGAGTCAGTTCAACAAGGAGGTAGGGTTTAATGGCGAAGAAGAAAAAAGTTGACGCGGTTGATATTGCCGCTCAGCAGCGCGAGCGTGAGCAGTCCGAGGTAGAACAGGCGTTCTTAACCGGAGTTAGGACGCTTCGAGATTTTATCGCACCGAGCAGTATTGAACTTCAATCAAGCTACTTTCGACTTGGCTCGAAGTATGGTCGCACGCTATATGTCTACGGCTATCCGCGGCAGATCTATACCGGCTGGCTTAGTTCGATTATCAACATCGATGAAGTGCTCGATATCAGCATGTTTATCTATCCGGTTGATACACAAATTGTCCTAACTAACCTGCGTAAGAAAGTTACTCAACTTGAAGCTTCGATGAATGTAAACACAGAAAAGGGTAGGGTTCGTGACCCAGGGCTTGAGGCGGCTCTGAGCGATGCTGAGGAGCTGCGAGATCAGTTGCAGATGGGCTCTGAGAAGTTCTTCCGCTATGGCCTCTATATCACCCTGTATGCTGATAGTCTAGACGAGCTAAACTTCATGCAACACAAAATTGAAACGATTTTCGGACAACAACTAGTCTTTAGTAAGGTTGCTTCAAGCCAACAAGAACAGGGCCTTAATAGTACCGTTCCGCAACTAACTGATCAGTTGCAAATTCGTCGCAATATGAACACCGGCGCAATTTCAACCAGCTTCCCGTTCACCTCGGCCGACCTAACAGACGGCAAGGGAGTTCTTTATGGCATCAATATGCACAATAACGGCCTGGTGATTTTTGATCGCTTTAGTCTAGAAAATGCCAACATGGTAGTCTTTGCTAAATCTGGTGCTGGTAAGTCATTTACTGTTAAACTCGAGGCTCTCAGGAGTATGATGACCGGTTCGGATATTTTAATCATCGACCCAGAGAACGAATATCAGAAACTTTCCGACGCAGTAGGCGGCAGCTATATTCGACTCAGCCTCAATAGCGACACGCGCATAAATCCATTTGACCTACCTAGAGTGATCGATACCGAAGAAGCCGACGATGCCCTGCGCGCAAACCTGGTTACCCTACATGGACTACTCCGCCAGATGCTTGGCGGATCGCAGATGACGGCTGACGGCAATGTAGTTTCGGGACTTTCACCGTCTGAGGAAGCTGATATCGACCAAGCACTGATTGATACTTACGCGCGAGTTGGTATCACCTCCGACCCGCTGACCCACAACTCACTCCCGCCGACCATAGGCGACCTATACGACACACTGCTTCATATGGGCGGAACCGGCCCGGGCCTAGCTCAGCGACTACGAAAGTTTACTTCCGGTACTTTCGCTGGCATTTTCTCCCAGCAGAGCAATATCGATATCAATAACAACATGGTGGTGTTTAATATTCGTGACCTTGAAGATGAACTTCGACCGGTTGCGATGTATATCGTGCTAAACCACATCTGGAATATCACCCGTACTGAACAAAAACAACGCATGTTGATCGTTGATGAGGCTTGGCAGTTGATGAAGTATGAAGACTCTGCCAACTTCCTATTCTCACTGGCTAAACGAGCTCGTAAGTATCAGCTTGGCTTAACAACAATAACCCAGGACGTTGAAGACTTTATCGGCAGTAAGATGGGCCGAGCTATTGTCGCCAACTCGTCTATGCAGCTTCTCCTTAAACAGTCGCCAAGTGCCGTCGATGTACTGTCTGATGTATTTAAACTAACTGAGGAAGAGAAAAAACGCCTAGCAAACTTCCCGGTCGGCCAAGGGCTGTTCTTTGCTGGACAGAACCACGTTCATATCCAAATTCAAGCTAGTGATACTGAGTATGGCCTGATCAATACCAA
>CAZBLG010000061.1:0-3906 GCA_964492805.1 uncultured Candidatus Saccharibacteria bacterium | reverse complement strand
ATCCTGTCGGTCTATGGCCTATACGATCCAAAAGTACCGACTCACTCTACTTTGCGTCTGAAGGTGCCGACTCGTCGTATCTTGATGATTGGTCACGGAGCGATTATTATCACAGCTTTGACGATACATGCTCATAAAATAAGCCGTTTTTTAAAGTCATAGAGCAACCTGCCAAAAAGCCACCCCGAGAAGGGTGGCTTTTAGAAGCTTTCGAAGTGGTTTAAACTTCGCGGGCGCCAGTCAGTGTGAACAGTCTAGCTACACCCCAGGCCAGGAGTGTGTAGATGACGATTGCCACCAAGCTTGCTGTATCAAAGTACGCTTGACCAAAGGTTGGCTCGCCAAATATGCCACTAAATGGCAAGGCGAAGAATCCACCTACCGCATAGACCAAATCTACTAGGACATTTCCCTCGTTAGCTCCGAGGAGTAGCAATACTATTCGAAGTACCAAAAAGGTGATGATGAATCCGGCGATATACCAAACGATACGCTGCGCTACCACCGCCCCGTCGCTCTTTCGAGTCTCCGATACAGCTTGACGTTGCACGTTGGTTGGCCCGTCTTGTACCTCTGTTGTTCGCACTTCAGTGGTTCGTTGCTTGTCGTCCATATAAACCTCCGCTCATTATGGTTTGTGCTTACTATTTTAGCACATATCGATCGATCTATTTTTGCGTGGTCATAGCGCTTATGATACACTGGTAGCAGGAAATAATACACAAACATGACCCCTGTAATAATCTCATCCTTCGCCATCATCATCTTCGGAGCACTTATCCACGCCAGCTTTCAAATGAGCGTCAGTGTACTAACCTTGCTTAGCGGACACTCTCTGGGGCGAAAAACTGCGCATAAAAAAGTCCTAAGACTGATGAATAGCTTTATCTTTGGCGTGCTAATACTCACCACGCTACTGGTGGCAACCTTTGCTTATTTATTCACTTTGTTTATCGACCACTCCCCTGCCACTGAGCAGTTGGTGGCGGCCGTAATTTGCGGACTATTGGGTGGGCTAGGGGTCGCAACCTGGGCGTTCTATTACCGACGCGGAGCTGGTACTGCGCTGTGGCTACCACGCAACCTCGCACGCTACCTCAACAGTCGCACCAAGGCTACAAAAAATAGCGCCGAAGCCTTCGGGCTTGGCATGACAAGTGTGATCGCTGAACTAGTCTTTATCATCGCACCAGTGGCAAGCGCCGCCTTGGCTATTGTTCTTTTGCCAGGTCTGTGGTGGCAACTAGCAGGGGTAGCTACCTATTCACTCGTCTCGCTGATCTCTCTGCTAATCGTTTTCATGCTGGTCGGTGGCGGCCACCGCATCAGCACCCTTCAGGCTTGGCGAGAGAAAAACAAACGCTTTTTGCAATTTGCCGGCGGAGGCAGTCTGTTAATTTTAGCTATGTTTATCTTCGTCGATCGAATACTAGGCATTAGCCTGTACGGGGCATTTTAAATGAGTCAGCGGATCGATGTGTTTAAGGCTCGCGGCAAGCGCTCAAGCGAGCAGTTTAACCCCGACAAGCTAAAGAATAGCATCGTCGCAACCTGCCTAAGTCTGCGGACCCCAGAGGGTCAGGCCGAGGAGATTGCCGAGGCAGTCAGCCAAGGGGTGCTTCAGTGGTGTAAGAACCGACCAGAAATTACCAGTGATGACATACGCCGGGTTGGTGGAGAGATTCTGACCAAGCACCACCCAGAGGCGGCATACCTCTACAAACAACAACTAACGGTACTATAGGGGGCAATCGTGGCACAAAAACCAACATTTGACTATGACATTATCGTTATCGGTAGCGGCGCTGGCGGTAGTCCAGCAGCTACGATTGCCGCGAGGGCTGGCAAAAGTGTGGCCGTAATTGAAAAAGACACATTTGGCGGTGAGTCGCCCAACTGGGGTGAAATACCGCTCGGTGCGCTACTGAACGCTGCGCATATCTACGACACCGCCAAACAAGGTTCTAAATTTGGACTGCGCACTAACACTATCGGATATAATTACCCTTCGCTTTTAGCCTGGCGAGACACTGCGATAAAACGCACCGGTGCGGCTGGCAACCGACGCTACTACGAAAAACAAGGTATTAGCTCTTTTCAGGGCGAAGCACATTTTTTGAGCCCAAACGAGATCAGCGTCAACCGTCGCCACCTCTCAGCTCGAAAATTCCTCATAGCCACCGGTTCAGAATGGGAAGTCCCCAATGTTCCCGGTATAGCCGAGACACCTCATCACACACCAAAAACTATTTTAGACCTAACTCGACCACCAAAATCATTATTTGTAGTTGGCTCAGGCTCAACTGCTGTAGAGATAGCTTGCCTTATGTCAATTTTTGGCACCAAAGTCTACCTGTCCGACCCATCGACCCGAATACTACCCGAATACGATAGCGATGTGTCTGACCTACTGAGCGAGCAATTTCAAAAACAGCGCGGCATGACAGTACTGCCAAAGACGAAGGTAGTGGCTCTACAAAAAGAAGGCTTGCAAAAACGCGTCACCTACAGTCGCGGCGGGACAGAGCGAACCGTCAAGGTCGATGAGGTTTTGTTTGCCAATAGCCGACTGGCCGCAACCGATTTAGGGCTTGAAAATGCTGGCGTGAACTACACTACACATGGCATAAGTGTCGACCAGCACCTCCAAACCTCTGCTCGCCATATCTTTGCCGCAGGCTCGTGCGTCCACGCTACAGCAGCGACTCATGACATACTGAGGCATAGCCGAATTGCAGCACACAACCTCTTGCATACCAAGCTAACCGCCATTGAGCCACACATACCCCTGCAGGTTACCCGCACCCATCCGGGAGTTGCTCGGGTCGGACTGTCCGAGGACGACTGCCTGCGGCGTGATCTAAAAGTAGAGACAGCAGTCGCCCCCCTCACCCTCACTCCAAGAAGCAATATTACCGATCAGCGCCTGGGCTTCGTTAAGCTTATCGCCGATAAAAAAGGCGTATTACTGGGCGCAACCATCGTCGCACCCCACGCTAGTGAAATGATTCACGAACTATCTCTAGCGGTTCGCCACAACCTAGCCATCCAAGATATATTTTCTACCCCCCACGAGTTCTCCTCTTGGTCCGAGGCAATTCGCGTTGCCGCCAGTAAGCTTCTCTAGTTCGGCTCTTTAGGATATAATAAGGCACACGGGGGTGTAGCTCAGCGGTTAGAGCAGCGGGCTCATAACCTGTTGGTCGCTGGTTCAATTCCAGCCACCCCCACCATGAATTTTTTTGTAAACCTATACCAAAACACAAAACATGCTACAAAAAACCCAACTACAGCTCAAACGCCTCACCTATCGTCTACGACGGGATTATTTGACGCTGAACAACGTTGTGGTGGCCCTGGCGCTGCTGATTGCCCTGAGCTGGACCTGGAGTTCAATTGAAGTAATGCAGCAGAACTACGAGCTCCAGCGCTCAGTCGACGCCAAACGCCGTCAACTCGCCATCGAAGAGCTTCGCGTAGACACTCTAGAACTTGAGGGACGGTACTACACCACCTTTGAGTACCAAGAGTTGGCAGTTCGTCAAAGACTTGGCAGAGGCATGCCTGGAGAGCGCGTGGTCATTGTACCCTCAACCGATGCGGCCTCCGAAACCACCCAAGCCGCCCTATCACGCCCCACTCCACCTAGTAATTTCCAACAATGGATCGACTTTCTGCTTGGTGCAACAGAAAACCCCTTGCAAAACTAACCAATTCTTGATATGATTTCGTATGTGTCGTTAGGTAATTCAAGGTAGAGCAATCCGGTAGCTCCATCTTGCATCAATAGCTCATAACCCTTTAGTTATGACGGCACAATATTACCGGTTCATGATTAACAACTCAACGTATCGCGGGGTAGAGCAATCCGGTAGCTCCCTGTTGATATCAATAGCTCATAACCCA
>CAZBLG010000060.1:0-4098 GCA_964492805.1 uncultured Candidatus Saccharibacteria bacterium | reverse complement strand
AGGGCTGGGATGAGGAGTGGCGATATCATCACTAAGGTTAACGATAAGGTTGTTGGTGATCACGGGGGTTTGGGCAGTTTAGTGTCGGAGTTTTTGCCAGGTGAAGAAATTGCTCTGACTGTGGTGCGCGATGGCAGTACGGTGGAACTTCAGCTAACTCTTGGTGAGTACACGCCGTAGACTGAGGCAGTAGTGGCGAGTTTTTTGGTGGATGAGATCGTACTTTGCGGCGTGGTCAATGATTTCTTGATGCTGCACGGGGTCGGCTTCGACAAAAACCCAGGCACCATCACTCGTGCATAAAGGTATTTGTTCAATCATCTCTAAAATAAGCGCCATGCCTTGGTTCTTGGCAAATAAGGCACCACGAGGCTCATGCCTAGTTTCTGGTGAAACCTCCCAGTTGGCATCGACATAGGGTAGGTTGGCCAAGATGTAGTCAACTGGCTCAACCTGGCCCATTAGCAGGTCTTGCTCTTGAACTCGGGCATCAACTTTTAGCAATTCGGCATTTTTAGTAGCCACATCGAGCGCCTGGGAGCTAGTGTCGGACAGAATGACCGTTATACCGGGCCGCTCTAGCTTGGCGGTGATACCAAGACAGCCCGAGCCAGTGCCGACGTCAATTAGCGTTGCGCCACTTGATATATCGTCCGCCGATGCTTCCAGAAAAAGCTGAATCATGTCTTCGGACTCCGGACGAGGGATGAGTACTTGGGGGGAAACGACAAACTCTCGGCCATAAAACTCCTTGTGACCGGTGATGTAGGCCAGGGGTACGCGGTCTTTTCGTAGGTCGAGCCGGGCATAGGCGATATCAACTCGGCGTGGATCGATGTCCTCGTCAAGATTTGCATGCAAGTACGTGCGGGGCTTCCTCAGGGTTTCCGCCATAATTAACTCTGCATCAAGTCGGGCTGAGTCGATGCCGGTGTCTTTAAGCTGCTTTGTCGCATCCTTGAGCCAAGCAGATATGTTCATGTTGTTAATTATACCACGCGACATCTGGTGGGTACACTTGAGGCATCTTCTAAAGGATCCCAGAGGGCTTCTTATTGCAAAATACCTATTGACAAATAGAATAAAGTGTGCTAGTATATTATACAAGAAAGTAATATGGATATGGAAACAAATAAGCCAAAGCCAGACCAAACACCAACACCACAAGGCCCAGAAACTTTGTCAGAGGCGGAGAAGCTAGAGGCGTTAGTAAAATTCAATGATCTGCTATATCGTCTCATTGAGTCTCCTAAGACGAAAGTTAAAACAGAGAATGGCTATACTGAAGCAACGGGAGAGGAAATAGTTGGCGAGCTTGATGGGGCCATCTATAGTTTCGTCGTGGGTATAAAAGGAGGCGAAAGAGACTCTTGTGGTTCCCGGCTTGCAATGCACAGATGGCCCAACGGAGAAAATCGTGCACAATATTTGTCACTTAAAGTTAACGGTGAGTATGTGCTGAAGTCCAGTTACATTCCTGACGTCAGAAGAACTCCAGTCAACGAGTTTTTGGATGAAGAGGCTAGTCCAAGTTATGTGGCCGATCTACAGGCTATGTTTGAGCGACAAGGGATTATCCCAGAAGGGAATTTGGATACAAATCCGTAACCTTAGTGGGCGGTACCTTGGGCTTTGAGCTCGCGCTCGTATTTTTGCAACTGTTCAATTAAATCGTCAATTTCACCGTTCATTGCCGATGGTATATTGCTGCGTGAATAGTGGATACGGTGGTCGGTGATGCGGTCTTGAGGGAAGTTATAGGTGCGAATCTTCTCAGAGCGATCGCCAGAGCCGATAAGTGAGCGGCGCTCTGCAGTCGCGCGAGCATTCTCCTCATCGATTTGTATTTGTAGTAGGCGGGAGCGCAGTACGCTCATGGCTTTTTCACGGTTTTTGATCTGTGACTTCTCGTCCTGATTGGTAACAACTAGGCCGGTTGGTAGGTGAGTGATGCGCACGGCCGAGTCGGTAGTGTTGACCGATTGCCCACCGTGTCCACCAGAGCGAAAAACATCAACCCTGAGGTCATTTGGTGATATCTCAATGTCAGTTTCTTCGGCCTCCGGCAGAACTGCTACAGTTACAGTTGAGGTGTGAATTCGGCCTTGGGACTCAGTGGCCGGGATGCGCTGAACTCGGTGAACACCACCTTCGAACTTGAGCTTGGAGTAGGGTGAGTCACCCTTGACGCTAAAAATTACCTCTTTGTAGCCACCGGTATCATTGGCTGATTCGCTGATGAGCTCTGTCTTGAAATTGTTTGTTTCACACCAGCGTAGATACATTCGGTAAAGCTCAGCTCCGAACAGTGACGCCTCGTCGCCGCCAGCCCCAGCGCGAATTTCAATAATCACATTCTTTTCGTCATTAGGGTCTTTGGGGGTCAAGAGGATAAACAACTCCTCTTCGATGGCCGATAGCCTCTCCTCTGATTCTGCAACCTCAAGCTTGGCTAGTTCTGCCAACTCGTCATTACCTCTGGATAGCTCGACCGCCTCGGCGTGTTGTTTTTCGAGGGTGTCGCGCTCGGTCAGTTTCTGAATGATAGTTTCGAGTTCAGAGAAGCGCTTGTTTTTTTGCGAGAACTGGGGGTCATTATAAGCTTCGGGCGTAGCTAAAAACTCGCTAAGAGCGGTTTTCTCAGCGCTAAGCTCAGCTAAATTGAGTGAAATGTTAGACATATATAACTTATTGTACTACGAATGGGGGCCAACATAAAACCGCCACCCAGGTAGAGTGGCGGTTTTGGTGTCTGAAGGGCTACTTGCTAGTTTTTTCAGACTTCTTTTCGGCGCCTGCTTTAGCTTTTTTGGCCTTGTTGGCAAGTGCTTGGCGGCGCTCTTCGGCTGCCTTGCGGCGGGCTTCGAACTTATCGACGCGGCCTTCGATGTCGATGACGCGCTTTTCGCCAGTGAAGAAGGGGTGAGAGGCGCTAGATACGTGAACTCGCACTAGAGGATACTCGTTGCCATCTTCCCATTTGATAGTTTCTGTGGTCTGCGCTGTTGATTGAGTCAAGAACGCAAAATCCGCTTGATCGTCGCTAAATACGACGGGGCGGTAGTTTTGTGGGTGAATACTGCTTTTCATAACTACAGTATTGTACACGAGGAAGCTCTTGGTGTCAAAGGTGGTCATCTACCTGGACGCATCGCTACAGATAGGGTATAACGTTACAATGACAAGTTTTGAGAATACAGCGCTCAATCGTCAAGAGAGAGTTGCTATTGCCGGGGAGCAAGATTACTACTCGACGGTGCTGTCATCGAGGATGCAGGCAGTCATGTCTGGAGCTGGCGTGCTAGAAACACGCCGGACGTTGCCGACTATAACGCTAGTTAGTAACCCTATATTTTTGCCTGGGCCAACCGAGCAATATGTAAAAGCTGAAATACTCAGTAGGCGAATAATGTTTGGTGGTGAAGTCGTAGGCCTGGCATTGAGACGATATGATGTCGACGACAGCTTAAGTTCTTCGCGCTCGCTATCGCCAGATGAATACGCCAATGCAGTTAAGCCTAGGGCAATCAGTTTGCATACCCCTGAAGGTCTTATGTTTCATGATGGCACATATTATGAAAAAAAGCGGAGTGTTTTTTTAAGCGAGCTGGAGGTAGTGGAGGCGGCTGTTAGGTCCCTACGAACTAGAGCCGAAGACGAGCCAGAAGATACTATTTTTTATAATCAACACCTTTTCACTCCGGCTGCACCTACTGGTGATGTCGCGCTAGACCTTACCGCTATAGGGAATATCAGACTTGGGAATAAATAACGGCTGTGGCTCTACAATAAATTTTGCTATCTGCGTCGCAAGAGATTGAACCTGTAGCGGTTTTGTTTTTCGATTTCAATCTTTTCATGTAGCTTCTGGATAGCCCTGGTGGTGTTCGGGTGTTTGGCGAGAGCCTGAAACTGTCGATTGAGTTGGTCGATTTCCTCGTCGGTTAAGTCCTCTAGACTGACGTATTTCATACGGGCGCCTTTTGTGGCCCGGATTAGCTCATCGAGTTTGATCTGCATGGCTTTGCCGTCACGGTTTTGGGTATTTTGGATCAAAAATACCATCAGGAAGGTAACGATAGTTGTTCCGGTATTGAT
>CAZBLG010000059.1:0-4127 GCA_964492805.1 uncultured Candidatus Saccharibacteria bacterium | reverse complement strand
CTGCGCGATATCATGAGAAAACTAGGAATTCACCACGAATTAGTCCGCCAGGGCGCCCAGGGCGAGAGCATTGTTCGAATCGGCGAGAGTGAATTTACTCTGTTAGAGCAATAATAGAGTCATACTATTGACAAAAAGTAATGTTTATGCTATCATGTTTAGTGGTAGCAAGTCGCTACACGCACCCCAAAGGAGATGGCATGACTGCCTCAGCTACGAAGTCCAAGAAATCGCCGAGCAATGGCGGCCCCATCACTACCGCCGAACACAATGCGGTCCGCCGGGCCAAGAAGGCCAAGCAACGGCAGAACGCACGTGGGCGCTCTGAGCACAACAACCTGCTCCAGGGTATCCAGCAGGACGCCATGGATCTTCGGCTCAGTCGGATGAGAATCATCCTCGAGCACTACATGACGTCGCCAGCTCCCACCCTGAGGGCCATGCTCGAGCAGGCCGGCAAGGCGTACCTGCAGACGTACGAAGAAACCCGCGGTGGTTCATTCGCTCGTAACAGCACGGCAATGGAGGAGGCTCTGTCCTTCGTGAAGGGTTCTGGACCCCTCCAGCGATACGCCGAAGACATCATACGGGGCGCCTACCAGCGCACTCGTCCCGAGTAAGGTGCAGGGTGGGGAGAAGTAAAGACATACTTCTCCCCGCCAAATGACACATCCTACTAACGGTATATACGACAAGCTTGATAGCACATAGCGCCTCACCGGGCGTATTTTATTTGTTCTTGAGTTGTGCGCTAGGGTAGGCGCTATTTCGTGTAGTAAGAAAGTAGAAAATCATAAAAATACTGTTGACAAAGACGAATCTACGTGCTATAATGAAAATATCAATCGGCTATTCGTGTGTTTCATACGTAAACGATTGTACATTGACAAGCTGGATACTTAGAGGGCGGACATTGTTCTGCCGCGGCCCATAGACCATTTGCAAGAGTGATTTATGGGCTGCGACAGTAAGGTCGGCGGCATTAGGAAGTACCCGTGCACCTACCCCTTTTATAATAACGGAAGGGGTGGGGAGGAAAGTCCAGAGCCAGAGCTCAGGTCCACGTCCAAGCGCCGTAAGGATGCGCATGGACCCATTTTGTCCTCTTATGACCGGACGCGAGTCGAGATGGCTAATGGCTTATGGGCCGAGGGCGGATACCGACAATGTTAGCCCAACCGACACCGGTCAACAACTGCATCTCAGTGGGGCGAGCCTAAAACTCGCCCTACTGAGGTCCCCTTACCATATCCAGCTTGTCATATTTCCCTGACAAACCACCATAACACCCAAACTGGGTGTTTTTTGCTACAATAGAGCCAATGCCAAAGACTTTTTTCTTCTACGACCTTGAGACATCTGGGCTCAGTGCGACAGACGACCGGATCATGCAGTTTGCTGGACAGCGGACTGATATGAACTTTCAGCCAATCGGCGAGCCGATTAATGAGCTAGTGGCACTGAATGATGACACTATTCCGAGCCCTGAAGCTATGCTGGTAACTGGTATCACTCCGCAAAAAACTCTCGAAGAGGGTTGGAGCGAGGCGGAATTTGCTAAGAAGCTGGTCGATGAGTGGTTTACGCCCGACACTATCATAGTCGGGTTCAATAATGTGCGTTTTGACGACGAGTTCATCCGCCATCTGCTGTGGCGCAACTTTTATGATCCATACGAATGGTCCTGGAGAGACGGTCGCAGTCGCTGGGACCTGCTCGACGTAGTGCGAATGACTCGAGCGCTTCGGCCAGAAGGTATTGAGTGGCCAGTCAACGAAGACGGCGAGGCTGTCAACAAACTCGAGCTGATCACCAAGGCAAACAGCATTAGTCACGACAATGCGCACGATGCGCTGAGTGATGTCATGGCGCTGATAGACGTCGCCAAGCTTATAAAAAGCAAACAGCCGCAACTGTTTGACTACTTATTAAAAATGCGCGACAAAAAGCAGGTTCAGGCACTAGTCAATCTTGAGGATAAGCGACCGCTTGTCTACACCAGTGGACGCTACGACAAGCAGTACGCCAAAACCACAGTGGCATTTCCGCTGACATCTGCGCCTCACGGCAATGTCATTGTCTATGACTTGCGATACGACCCAGCGCCATTTGTCGATTTAACGCCACAAGAGCTGGCCAATCGACTGCACGCTAGCTGGGAAGAGCGCCAGTCTGAAGGATTTGTGCCGATTCCAGCAAAACAGTTGCAGTACAATCGCTGCCCAGCTGTAGCGCCGCTTGGGGTGTTGGAGCAGGCGGATGGCTGGAGCAAGTTGGAGTTGAGCTCCGATGTAGTGCAGCGAAATCTGCAGGTTCTACTGGCAAACCCGGCATTTGCTGAAAATATACGCACTGTCTTCGAGTCGCGACCTGAATTTGCCCCGCAAACCGACCCCGAAGCTCAGCTCTACGACAACTTCTTGCCAAATGGCGATAAGGTTCGGGTGGAGGCGGTGAGAAATGCTACAGAGCAACAGCTAGTCGACATGCAGCCAGAGTTTAGCGATGAACGACTGCCGGGTCTGCTGCTGCACTACAAGGCTCGTAGCTTCCCTAGTAGCCTGACTGAGGCTGAGATGCATCAGTGGGAGGCGTGGCGGGCCGAGCGACTGCAGCGGCAACTACCGCAAGTCGTAAAATCACTCGAGCATTTATCTAAAACTCAGCTGACTGACGATCAGACCTTCATCCTGTCCGAGCTTCAACTTTGGATAGAGAGTATCATTCCTGAAAGCGACTAAGCTGGCAGGACGACCAGGCGTCGCCTTGAGGTGGACTTTGACGATGCCGACGTGCTACGGGCGCGTTCGATAAGTAGCTGAAGCAGGACGATTGATAGAAGGGGCAGTAGCGGGCTATTTTCAACACTCCAGCGGACGCTGCGGTTGATTTGGCGCTGGCTGATACGGCCGATCATCTCAATCGTCTGCCAAAATCCACCGACAACAATACGATAAGTTAAAAGGACGATTGGCACAATAAATACCCAAAACGCCAGCATCCCCATGGCTGGAATGGTAAAGTTTGTTAGTGGGATTTGGCCCACGGCAATAAAGCCTATCAACTGGTCCGTCACAGGCGGATAAAGGGTGATTAAAACACCAATAACGCAACCGCCCAGAACCACCAATAGTTTCATAGTTCTTCTACTCTAGCAAACAGAGGCGAGTATTGCAATCATAAGCAGAATATTATGTGGGTACACTATGCTCGCTGCACCTAACTGGAAAAACATCCCAAAAGCCTGTATAATATATCAGTTATGTCTGAGGTGATACGAGTTAAGGGCGCGCGTGAGCACAATCTCAAAGATATTGATGTTGAGATCCCGCGCAACAAGCTGGTGGTAATCACTGGCCTTTCAGGGTCAGGCAAATCTTCGTTGGCGTTCGATACAATTTATGCCGAAGGGCAGCGTCGATATGTTGAGAGTTTGTCGAGTTATGCTCGGCAGTTTTTAGGCATCATGGACAAGCCTGACGTTGATAGTATCGAGGGTCTAAGCCCAGCAATTTCAATTGATCAAAAATCAACCAGTCGTAATCCGCGCTCAACCGTCGCGACTGTTACTGAAATCTATGACTATCTGCGCCTGCTGTTTGCTAGAATTGGCATTCCGCACTGTCCGGTCTGTGGCAAGGCGGTGACTCGTCGGACGATTGATGCGATTGTTAGTGAAGTTGAGAAAGCTTACAAAGAGCGCCGAATGCTAATCTTAGCTCCGCTAGTTAAAGCAAAAAAGGGTGAGTTCGCCCATATACCAGAGCAGTACCGTCGACTTGGCTATGCCAGGGTGCGAGTTGATGGTGTAGTATATGCGCTGGATGAGTTTCCAGAACTACAAAAAAGTTATCAGCACAATATTGAGCTAGTGGTTGATCGTCTGGTTTTGATGGAGGACATGCAGTCACGCTTGACTCAGAGTATTGAGCAGGCGCTGGAGCACGGTCAGGGTGTGGTGGAGATTTTAGATGCTGACACTGATGAAGTGCGGGTGTTTTCCCAGCGTTATGCCTGTGTTGATCATCCGGAAGAAGAAATTCCAGAGCTTGAACCACGGCTGTTTAGTTTTAATGCACCACAAGGTGCCTGTCCGACCTGCACCGGCCTAGGAAGTCGTTTAGAAG
>CAZBLG010000058.1:0-4168 GCA_964492805.1 uncultured Candidatus Saccharibacteria bacterium | reverse complement strand
CGCGAGTCGATCCTTGCGATTACTCCAGCGAATATCCTCCTTGCCCTACACCGCGCCAGAGAGGCACGTGAACTAGCGGTTTCCTATCGTAATTTTAAGGTAGGATCGGCCATGGTAGCCACCTCTTTGGGCCAAGCTCGGTTTGAAATCATGACAGGGGTCAACGTAAAGCCAGATGAGAGCTCTCAGCTTAACGTACACGCCGAACAAGTTTCACTACAAAAGGCAAATGACAGAAACTATACCCATGCCTCAATCCTAGCAGTAGTTGGTGACACTCAAAATGACAGTCAGTCAGGCCACACCATGCACACCTTGCATCCGTGCGGATTGTGTCGTGACGCCATCAGCGACTCTAGTTTAGTTGATTCCGAGTCAACACTTATTATCAGTGCACGGCCCAACCTACGCACCCTTGAACTATATAATCTTAATCAGCTACGGAAATACCATGAAAATCCTGACTCCGTTGAGCTGAAGAGGCTTGAGTTACCCGACATGGAGCTACTTAAACCAGTAGAAAAACAGCCCAATCATACTGCGCCTATGAGCTTAATCAACACCCCAGAAAATGATGCAGAGGAACAGGAGTGGTTTAATACGGTAGGCCTCTTTGCTGTATCCTGGATGAATTATCACCTAAACCGACTAAGCGACCTCTCGTCACGATAACTCATTACTTGAGTTTAGCGCTGCCTGCATAATCTCTTTTCTCAACCACAGCCTGTCTGTTTTTGCGATATTATCAATGAATTTCGCCCCTAAGAGTGAGCTAAGAAAGTCTTGCAAGGCTGCGTCTTCAGACATGATGTGGTTTTGCTCGTCCTTAATCGACATGATATTCACAAACCAAACACCGCCCATGCCCCTCATGACCTGACGCACCTGGCTTTGATAACTCATAAGCCCCTCAGCATCCCAGACTGCAAGCTGCCCCACTGTCAGCTTCTCTGTGTAGCCTGCTAGTGTTAGTCGTTTCGTGTCTGTTCTGATTGCTTCGGGTAAATCTCGCTCGATATCCTTCTGACACCAAGAAAAATACTGCCCCTCCCAGTCCAGCGGTAAACCAGCAATCCCAATAAGGTCCTTGTAGGCCGCCCTGTCACGCTCAGTCGTGATTTGTGCTGTGAAGTTGAGAGTATTGTCGAGTATGCCAGCGGCCAGCAGCGTAGCGCTCTCTGCGTTCATCTCATCCAGCTTCCCAGCCTCCACCCATCGCTCGTAAATCTGCGTACATACTGCACCAATCGGCTCTATGTCGCTCTGGTCGCCAATCTTTTCCTGCCAATAGAGCTCCATGCCTGGGTGATGGTCAATCACCTCGTCAACCCTGTCCATATCGACAAAATTGGCGATATTTTCAGGCTCAGACACATCGACAACCACAAAAGACTCGCCGTCAATCGGCTCGTATTTATTACTATAAGTCGCAGCTATTTGTCGGAGGTCACTTGGAATTGAATAATTTAACTGACCCACCAAGACCACTCGTACCAGCCTGCCCCTTAAGCGCAGTAATTCAGCGTAAGCTAGTGCCGAGGCGTACGCATCAATATCTGTAAACGCCTGCCCGGAGGTTATGGTGATCACTACACTTCCCCCCAATTCTGCCCCACACTCACATCCACCTTCAGCCGAATCGGCAGCTCTGGGGCGATTGCCTCCATTTCGCTTTTCAGCAGCGCCCCTACTTCGTCCGCCCTCTCGGGATCGCACTCAACTAGTATCGAATCGTGCACCTGTAGCACCGGCTCCCCAAGACCCTCCAGCCTATCTTCAAGTCGGATCATCGCCAGCTTCATCAGGTCCGCCTCGGTGCCCTGAATTGGCATATTGGCCGCTGCCCGCTCAGCTCCCTGGCGAACGATAAAATTACTGCTGTGAATATCCGGAGTTGGCCGCCGCCTTCCATAAAACGTTTCAACATAGCCATCCACCCTAGCCTTCTCAAGCGTCGCATCGATGTAGCGGCGAATCGGCGCACGCATCTCAAAGTAGTGATCGATAAATTTCTTCGCCTCTGAAAAACTCATTTTTGCCGCTGCCGCGAGGCCGTGCGGACTCATGCCGTAAAGCACCCCAAAGTTAATCACCTTGGCCGCCCGTCGCTGATCCTTGGTCACTTCTTCTAGTGCAATACCATAGACTTCAGCTGCTGTTTTGGTGTGAATATCCACCCCGCTATTAAAGTCATCGATTAGCTCCTGGTCATCCGCCAACACCGCTGCTAGGCGTAGTTCAAACTGCGAGTAGTCAGCGCTAACAAACACCTTGCCTTCACGTGGTATAAAAGCTTGGCGAATGCGCCGCCCTAGCTCCGTACGAACTGGGATATTTTGTAGATTTGGATTGGTGCTACTCAGCCGTCCAGTGCTAGCTACATCCTGGTTAAAGGTTGTGTGTAGCAGACCTTGCTCGTCAACTAGTTTAGGCAAAGCTTCAACGTAGGTATTGCTAAGTTTTGACAGCTCCCTATAGCGTTCAATGAGCTCTATGATTGGATGCTGCCCATGAAGCTTGTCGAGTTCCTTTTGACCAGTAGAGTAGGCTGTTTTGCCTTTTTTTATTCCAGCGGTTGGTAGCTCGAGTTTAGTAAATAACACCTCAGAAAGCTGCCCAGGGCTGGCTGGATTAAACTCATAGCCCGCCATCGTATACATTTGTTGTTCAATACCAGCCAACTCGTTTTTTAGCTCATCACCCATCTGACTCATCATATCTTGATCGAGTCGCATGCCCCGCCGTTCCATCTGAAATAGCGGATAGATCACCGGAAAATCAAACTCACTGGCAATCTTTTGCAACTTCTCGTCATCGGCTAGTAGGGCCTTTTGCTTGGTATAAACCCTAAGTAGCCGGTGCATAATCAGCGCCGGATCCTCGCCCTCTGCTCCGTCGGCTGCTAGTGCCGCTAGCGAGCGATCACGCCTCAGTGGATCGAGTAAAAATGCCACCTGGCGCACGTCGTGAACTTGAGAAAAACGCACCCGTATGCCCGCTGAATTCAGCTGATGATACAGCTCTTTTACGTCATAAGCTACGCTCACACCCTGCTCTAGTGCCCGCCACATATTTTTGGGCATTTTTGACAGCTCCAGTCGATACACCACATCTGGTGTAGACGCTATATATAGCGTCGGCTCTGCCGACATGTCAATATATTGACATGTTTCTGACTCAAACACCATATCTAGTGGTAGGTCTTTTATGGTCGGTAGGTCAATTTTATGCACATCAACACTAGTTTCGACCCCACTCTGAGACATATTTTTTGGCAATCTAGCAACTAGTGAATTAAACTCTAGGCGCCTCAGTATGTCCGCTACCCTAGCGAAGTCGCAGTCTTCAACATCCGCCTCGGCCCAGTCAAGCTCGATCGGCAAATCAAACCACAGCCGAGCCACCTGCTTAGTCAGATATGCCAGCTCTTTGCCAGCGACCAGCTTCTTGCCGGCTGCCCCTGCAACCTCATCGACGTGTGCATACACTCCATCCAAGTCACCGTACTCTTGCAGCAGTTTCACGGCCGTCTTTTGCCCAACTCCCGGCACGCCCGGTAGATTATCGCTCGAATCGCCCATCAGTGACTTCAAATCAAGAAACTGCTCAGTTTTAATACCATATTTCGTTTCAAAGTGCTCCGGCGTAAACTCTTCGATGTTACTTAGTCCATTTTTCATGGCAAATAGTCGGGTTAAAGGCGAGATGATCTGCAGTGCATCCAGATCAGAGGTGATCAGGCACGTCTCAACCCCCCGAACCTCGGCCTGCCGAGCAAAGGTGGCCAATATATCATCCGCCTCATAGTCGTCGATCTCATACAGCGGCCAACCGAACGCATCGAGCAATTCGTGAAGAATCGGAATTTGCTCGTAAAAATCAGCCGGTGCCGGCTTTCGACCTGCCTTGTACTCAGGGTAGATTTCGCGTCGTTTGCGAATATTGGTTTTTGGCTTGTCCCAAGCAACCGCCACATAGTCCGGCTCTAACTTCTTAATTAGCTCAATTGCCAATGAGACAAAACCAAACACCCCGCCAGTTGGCGTACCGTCAGCGGTGGAGAGGTGCGGCATGGCATAATAACCGCGATAAAACACACTCTTGCCATCGATAATCACCAACCTCTTCATAGGGTTAAGTATAGCGAGTTTTAAGGCTTACGTCGAAC
>CAZBLG010000057.1:0-4415 GCA_964492805.1 uncultured Candidatus Saccharibacteria bacterium | reverse complement strand
GAGTGCGCCAAAGGCGTCAAGAGCCAGTTCGTAGCATTTTAGGTTCAGTGACAAAGCGGTATCATTATCGGCAATAGCGACCTTTCTTCTTTGCAGAATTCTTCCAGCGTCCACTTTTTCAACCATTTCATGCCAAGATATCCCGTGCTCTAGATTTCGGTCGATAATCGCCCATGAAGTGGAATAAGTCCCTGCATAGCTTGGCAGTAGCGAATCATGATAATTAATCGCCATTTTTCTTGGCAATGACAGAATCTCGGGTGACAATATTACGGTGTTCGCTATACTTAACAGAAAGTCAAAATCACCTTCAAAGTCTCCACATAGGAGATCGCTGGGCGTTCTTAGAAAACGTATACCGGACCTTAGACACCAGTCCTCTATCAGTTGATCGACTGAGACTACACAGCGAACATCGCACTCAACGCTTAGCAAGTAATCCGCACAAGCTATCGGCAGAGTTCCACATCCAATAATTACGAACGAACATTTGTTATTGCCAGTATTTCCCACCACGCCACCTCATCACCGAAGTATCTTTGCAACATCAAGATTCATAAATTTAAAGCTACATGTTCTTCAATTTCAAATGATAAAGGCCGGACCAGAGGTCATTGAATTAGCGACTACAATTTAAAACTTGTTGGATATACATCCATACACAGAACACACCAATTTAGACATACGGCCTTTATTATTCATTCTTGTAGCAACTGCAATAGTTCTAAACTTGTAGACTCTCTTCTTTTTTTATTTTCCCACGACCCACAATGACATCGTCAAGATACTCATAAACAAACTCTTTACTACAAGGTGGGCAATCTAATACACCGGAGGGAGGGGCATCGATGAGAATATCCATAAACATTGCGTTCATCTGCTCAGTTAGCTCTTCGTTAACAACAGACTTTAATAGCTTCAACCCTGATCTATTAGAATTTTCTACATGTAGATGAAAAGCTTGAACAAACTTCTTCAAGGGAACAATTTTTATTTCTTCATGATTTTCTCGGAAATAACCGACTACGTCTTGCCAGTTGAGAGGAACTTTATTGTAGTAGGTATATAGCGACTTTTTCGAAGGCATAAACTCGCTGGCGAGAATACATTTTGCGGCATGATCTATGGGCACTAGATCAAATACCGCACGCATATCCGGCACTATCGCCATCTCCTTCATAGCCACAATGAGCGTTTCGAACGCTTCGTCATCATCCAAACTTGTCAAACCGAGGTGATATAGGTAACCAAGTCGAAAACAAATTGCCGGACACCCAGATTTCGCCAGCTCTAACACAATTCTTTCCGAAACGTACTTGCTCTGTGCGTAGCCATTGCGCAGTCCGAACGCATCGACATCTTTCGCCGATTCGTCAAACAGGCTAGCTGCGCAACTGGAGACGTGCAAGAACTGTTTTTTCGCTCCCGACAACGAGAATTTCAAGACGTTCACGGTACCGTCGACATTTGTTCGACGAATAGCCGAATATGGCAAATAAAAATTATCAATAGCAGCGCAGTGAATAACTCTTCCTACCCGGCAGGCAAGATCTTCGTATCTTTCCTTACCCATGCCTAGCAAAGGATCCATAACATCACCTGGCACTATCTCTATGCGGTCCAGCCAGGCCTCCTCAGCTTGAACGCCATACTTCTCCATTCTGGAAATAAGCTTTTTACGCCCTTCTATTTCGTCGCTAGCGCGAACAAGGCAGATCGCTAGACTTTGTGAGGTCTGCAGCATTTCAGCTAGTATATACACGCCTAAAAATCCTGCGGCGCCGGTAATAAGAACACAGTCATTTTTTGCAGATGGTGCTTCGTGGCGTTTGCTTATCAGAGGCTTGAGATCGTCTAGATACCGATTGACATCCTTCTCCAGATAGATTGCACTGACTTCTTCGCCCTTCCTTTCAACTGCTACAACTAGATTTTCTAGAAATTCTTCAAATGTTTTAGCGTCGAACACATCGTGGTTTGAAATATTTGTGTTCAACTCTTTTTCTAAAAGAACCTGTAGTTCAATCATTTTTATAGAGTCAGCGCCGTAGAAAAAAAGTGAACGCTGAGGGTCGATGCTGGCGACATCAACATCAAGTATTTTTTTTACAACTCGCGACACCGTGGTTAGAATGTTTAGATATTCGGGGCCTCGCTCGAACACTTTAGACAATAGGTCATTTGCAAAGTTTTGTTCCATTTTTTTCAGTCCTATGTTAGAAGTTTCTAAATCTTTCTCAGCGTGGGAAAATAACACTGCCATAAGGCCATCCTGCAATTCTTTTTTGCACTTTTGACGACTTATTTTTCCACTCGTTGTTCTCGGTATAGTCCCAGGCTTCACAAACACCATGCGGTCAATGCTTAGTCCAATCTGTTCCAAGACAGCAGATTTACATTTTGAAATTAAGTCACCAGATAATGCTGATGAGGAAACTACACGACGGGAAGCCAAACGGTCTAACTCTGCCACGACCACGAGATTATGTTCAGAATCAATAGAGTTAAATGCGGCCACCCCACCTAGGCGTATTTCACTATGACAGGCTTCGATCACACGCTCAATTTCCTGAGGGTAGTAATTAGCCCCCCGAACAATAACAACGTCTTTCAAACGCCCAGTGATATATAGCTCGCCATTAGAATCAAAAAAACCCAAATCGCCTGTTCTAAGATAACGCTTACCATCGGAATGAATAATGAATGTGCAATTTGTCTGATCTTCATCGTTAATGTAATGCTGAAGCACATTCTCACCCGAGACCCAAACTTCACCTATATGCCAATCAGGTAGACTTTCTTTTGATTGGGGATCGTAGATACTAACTCTCTGCTCAAGCCGGGTCTTGCCACAACTCACAACCCGAACACCTTCACCCAAGGTGGATACTGCGACATCATTTGCAAGAGAGCCCATTTCGAGAGTTAGCACTTTTGGCCTTTCTCCTAACCCACTACTTGATATCATTACGGTGGCTTCAGCCATGCCGTAAGAAGGCAAAAACATACTATCGCGGAACCCACAAGCCGAAAATCTATTCGAAAAATCCATTAATGTTTCCGAACGAATAGGCTCTGCTGCATTGATCGCTACACTCAATGAAGACAAATCAATCTCAGATAAGTGACTATCACAAATACGTTGCGTGCAATGGCGATAGGCAAAATCTGGAGCTCCAGTGAAGTTACCGCGATATCGCGAAATCGACTTTAGCCACACGTCGGGATGAACAATGAAGGTCTCTGGTGCAATCAGCACGCAGTGTGCGCCGCAAAAAACCGCATGGAGGATATGCGCCACCAAACCAAGATCATGGTAGTGTGGCAACCAAGATACAAAAACGGTATTCGAGTCCGTATCAGCTGCGGCTTGTGCCATTTTTAGGTTGTAGAGACACGAATGGTGGTCAACGAGCAACGCCTTCGGGCCACTAGTCGAACCTGACGTAAACTGGATGAACGCTTTGGTAGAGAGAGAGCGCTCTAGCGAAAGTGAAGCACTTTCTGAGTCACCTATAAAGTTATCAACAGCTAGTATTGATAGATCAGGCTCGCCACATATCGCGGCCTTTCCAGATCTACCCGCAGTTTGCAGAACCGATTCAAGCCTATCGACGCTTCGCGAAGCTGTCAGAACGTATGAACTACCGATTTTTTCAGACGCCTCTGTCAAACCGAAGCGGAATCGATTGCTCTTGGGGAACATAATTGGCGCGCCGAGTACACCAGCATACATACTGCTAAATAATCCGACAATAAACTCAATTCCCGCAGGATAAGCTAAGAGAACTCTATCGCCTGGCTGCAGCCCACAACTGACAATTTTGTTGGCTGCTCTTCTGACACTATGAGACAGCGCGGCATATGTTATTGTGCTGCTTTCGCTCCCATCATTAGCCAAGAACGTAAAAGCCTTTTCCTCCCCTCTGTGTTCAGCCCAATAATCAAGAAGCTCACCCAAGCTCTTAAAATCTACCGACTCACCCACAAAAATACTCCTGTTTTGATGTTTTAGTTACGAGAGCGTTACTCTCAATACAAGCTTCCAGTTTTGCACTTTCGAGATTCTGAGGATATGCTCATTTAAACGCTAAAAAACTGAGTATTTAGCATTATCAAATAAATAAAATCTATACAGAATTCCCGCTGTAACTATTCTCTCATGCGATTGTTAAATCATGATTCAATGTAAAAACCGTGCAAACTTTATTTCCGAACACGATACTTTTTAGTTTAAGGTCTTCCGTAAGGTGCCTACTGTTTAACAAAAACAGCGTATATATACTTTGCGTTATCATATCTTCCATGATACTAATTTTTATGTACGTGACCGACAGTAGGCTACATCCAATTTATTACATTTATATATTCAATGGGTAAGAATAATTTGATCATGTCTGCAAATTAATAGAAAA
>CAZBLG010000056.1:2103-4504 GCA_964492805.1 uncultured Candidatus Saccharibacteria bacterium | reverse complement strand
TGCTGGGTCTTAGGCGTGCTTTGCCGCCAGAGCTAGTTGAGGCGCTACAAATTGCTGGGCTGACCCATGTGATCGTGGCGAGTGGATACAACTTGACTATTTTGGTGCGACTGAGTCGGCGTTTGTTTGTGCGCGTATCGAAATACCTAGCGTTTCTTTCAAGCAGCGCAATGATTCTCGGGTTTATGGCAGTAACCGGTATGAGTCCCAGTATGTCTCGCGCTGGCCTAGTCTCTGGACTGAGCCTAGGCGCGTGGTATTATGGGCGGACGATTCACCCACTGGTGCTTCTGCCGCTGGCAGCCGCGACAACCTTAATGATCAACCCGCAGTATGGCTGGGGCGACTTAGGCTGGCAGCTAAGCTTTGCGGCATTTGCTGGAGTGATTATCTTTGCACCACTGTTGCAGCGGTACTTTTTCGGCGATAGGCCACCGGGTGTGATTCGCCAGGTTATTGGTGAGACTTTATCGGCACAAATTTTCACTTTGCCGCTTTTAGTACTAACGTTTGGACTGATGAGCAACGTAGCGCTAATCGCAAACATTTTGATCTTGCCACTGGTTCCGTTAGCGATGCTTTTAGTGTTTTTGACCGGTCTACTGTCGAGCATACCAGTTCTCGGAGTCCTCATAGCAGCGCCGACAACCTGGCTGCTTAGCTATATGGTGATGGTGGCTGAGTGGTTGTCGAGTCAGGCGTGGGCGCAGGCAGAGGTTTCATTTAATTGGTTAATGGTCGTGATAGCCTACGCCTCATTGGGGCTAGCAATTTGGTGGATGCAACGCAAAACAGGTTATTGCTTGCGGAAGAGTAATATCGTTGAATGAAGCCCATGGTTGACAAATGCTCCATAATTTGCTATAATGTATCTTAGGTTATGTAAAACAAAGAAAGCAACAAAATGAGTAACATAGACAAGCTCGCAGGTTCAGATACCGACAAACCCCCCTATGATCCTTGGGCTAACCTTGAGGCGGAGACTTCGCAAGCTGCGGCTAATAATTCAGAAGCCATCTATCCCGAGCTGAATTTTTTAGACAATTTCCGTCTACCAGAAGAGAGGCAACCAACACTGCCTAGAGGGGCGAGTCTTGAGGACTACGAACGCGCGACGCGGGAGCGAAACTATTTAACAAACACTCTCCAGGGCGAGCTGAGCGGCGAAGACATTGACTTTAAGGACTGTATACGGACTATAGTGTTCAAGTATCTCGACGGTGATGAGCCGATAGTCGCCTATAATCCGGGTTCGGGGACTCATGTTAGTATGGCTGCTGGTCTGCCAGAGGGTTCACGCGCTATTTTTCTAGATAACGACGGCCATGTAGCGCATAAGTTTATTCAGCGAAATATGGGTAAAGACGATTCTGATAAATACGAGTTTTGCTGGGCAGAAATGGAGGGATTTGAGCTACCCAACAATTTAACGGCAGATCTGGTGCTTGTATATAATGCAGGAACTCTGAGCCGGGAGTCGCTCGACCTCGTGGTAAAAGTTGGTGGAATTGTTGCGGTGAATGATTGGCATGGTGCTGCGTCAACGATGGGTGAATCTTATCCTAATTACCTAGAGGAGGGAGTCGTCAAATATGGTGAGGGTAACGAGACGCTTGATTTGCATGTTTTTAGGAGATGGTCGTAGTTGCGCCTATCTGTTAATCAGGGTACAATAGAGCTAAGTGGTATATCAGTCTAAGCTGGAGAAGAGATATGGCAGGACATAGTAAATGGTCGAAAATTAAACGTGATAAAGGTGCTAATGACGCCAAGCGCGGAGCGATTTTCACTAAACTAGGCAATCAGATTGCGATTGCGGCACGAGGTGGTGTAGATCCGGTGATGAATTCGGCTCTCGCACTAGCAATTGAGCGAGCTAAGGCGGCTAATATGCCTGGGGCAAACATTCAGCGAGCGATCGACCGCGTGGCTGACAAGAATGCGGCTGTTATGGAGGAACTGTCATACGAAGCTTACGGGCCAGGTGGGGTAGGAATTATTATTGAAACAGCTACCGATAATCGCAATCGAACTTTTCCAGAGGTGAGAAATGCATTAACAAAAAATGGTGCCCAAATTGCCGATGCAGGTAGCGTGGCCTTTCAGTTTACTAGAAAAGGAGTGATTGCTGTGGGCGCGACCGGTGAAGATGCGCTGCTACAGGTGCTCGACGCAGGTGCTGAGGACGCAGTCGAAGAGGACGGGGAGATTATTGTCTATACTGATCAGAAAGACTTAGCGAGTGTTCGGGCTAATTTAGTTAAAGCGGGACTGAGTATCAAGGATGCTGAACTACAGTATATAGCTAATACACCGGTTGAGGTGTCAGAAAAGGAGACGGCAGAAAAACTGCTTCGGGTGCTCGATGCACTTGATGATCTGGATGATGTAGTAAATGTGC
>CAZBLG010000056.1:0-2003 GCA_964492805.1 uncultured Candidatus Saccharibacteria bacterium | reverse complement strand
CAGGGGATGAATATGTGTCGATATATAACAACAGCAATGAGCCAGTCGATGTGACGGGCTGGTGCCTGCACAATAAGAGCAGACCGTTCGCCTGCCTAAATGAGATAGATACCGACTATATCATTGACCCAGGGGGATACATTGGGTTTAGCAGTTTGTCGAATCGTCTGGGTGATCACGGGTTAGTTGTTGGGTTTATGGCGGGAAGTAATCAAATTGTTGCGAGTAGTGACACTATTCAACTGGTATCTGGTGAGTTTGTGGTTGATACGGTGTCTTGGGAGAGTACTCCGCCGACTGGTCACTATGCGATTGAGCGTTTGTGGGATGTGCAGGTGCCGGGATATCTAAGAGCTGACGCTGTCGGCTGGTCGTGGAAGGTGAATTTGCCAATTTACGGCCATATACTAGAGCTAGTTGAGTGTGAAGATGGTGTGTTGGTGATTATGGGTGAGCAGTGCCCTGAGCCGGTGGTGGTGAATATGTGTACGGGGCTAGTGTTGTCGGAAATTGCGGCGAACATTAACGAGCAGTTTATAGAACTGCAAAATATCAGTGGTGAACCGGTGCTACTGGGTGGCTGTCAATTGAAGACTAATCGTCAGGCTAAGTCCTTTGTGTTTGATGCGGGGATCTGGCTGGGGCCGGGAGAGCATGCAGTGGTATTGGTTGCTGAAGCCGAGCTTACGCTGACAAAAACGACAACCGGATCGGTCGAGTTGCTGTCATCGGACGGACTAACTAAGGTTGATAGCATAGAGTATCGCAACCTGGCAAAGGAGACCAGCTGGTCGCTGGTTGATGGCGAATGGTTTCAAACCTATGCCCTAACACCAGGTTCACTCAATATTTATCAGCGATATTTGCCGTGTGATTTGGGCTACTGGCGAAATGAGGAGACTGGACGGTGCAATAGGAACGCTGAAGTCGCTGCTATTTTGGACTGTGGCGAGGGGCGGGAACGAAATTTAGCAACTGGTAGATGTAGAAATATCCCGGGGCCAAGAGAGTTAGCACCATGTCGCGAGGGTCAGTACCGGAGTGAAGAGACGAATCGCTGTCGCTCTATCGCTACGGCTGCAGCAGGGGTACTTAAGCCGTGCGCGGATGATCAATTTAGGAACCCTCTAACCAATCGTTGCAAGAAAATCGCCAGCGCCGAGGACGTGGCATTGGCCGATTGCGGCGAGGGCCGTGAGCGCAATCCAGCGACCAATCGTTGCCGTAATGTTCTAGCAGCTACCATGCCTAGTGCGCCATTTGCGCCAGAGCAGATTGCTCACACCGCTCAAAGTACACTTGGATGGTGGGCGCTTGGTGGAGTGTCGATTGTAGCGATTGGCTATGCGGGGTGGCAGTGGCGGTTTGAGGTGGCGAGACTGGTCCGGCGCATCAATCAGGTCTTCGTCACTGGTCCTAAAGAGTAGTATACTAAGGCTATGAGGATAATTGGGATTGACCCCGGGACAGGGATATTGGGCTTTGGAGTAATTGAGGTGAAGCCTGGCAAGCCTATTCGCATGGTAACTGCTGGAGTTGTTAAAACACCTGCAAATACACCACTAGAAGATCGATTAGTTGAAATATACGAGTCGTTAAACGAGATTATTGACGAGACTAAGCCCCAAGCGATGTCGATAGAGAAGTTATTTTTCGCTCAAAACGTTACCACCGCTATATCTGTGTCGCATGCTCGAGGCGTGGCTATGCTGGCGGGAAGGCAGGCGGGACTGACTATCCATGAGTACACGCCGCTGCAGATTAAGCAGACGTTGACGGGATATGGTCGGGCTGACAAGAGACAGATGCAGGAAATGGTCAAGATACAGCTAGGCCTGCAGGCGATACCCAAACCGGACGATGCAGCGGATGGGCTGGCGACGGCAATAACTCACTATCTGATGAGTCGAATTCAGTAACCTTCTCTTGAGCGGTGGTAGCAAGTTAGCCCAGCCTCTCAGTTCGTAGTACAATAGTCTTATGATAGCGCATGTTTTTGGGGT
>CAZBLG010000055.1:0-4527 GCA_964492805.1 uncultured Candidatus Saccharibacteria bacterium | reverse complement strand
TGTCGATAATGACCCTGAGCCCGAGCCCGTGTGCGGTATCGACTAGTTTCTTAAAGTCATCCGGCGTACCAAAACGCGAGCTGACGGCGAAAAAGTTCGAGACGTGATAACCAAAACTACCGTAGTACGGATGCTCTTGGATGGCCATCAGCTGAATGGTATTATAGCCAGCTTTTTTGATGCGTGGTAGGATGTTTTTGGTAAATTCTTCGAATGTTGAGACTTTTGGCTCCTGTGAACTCATACCGACATGAGCTTCGTAGATGATGGGCGGTTCGTCGTGAGTTGGAGCCGTATGCTTAGGTTTATATGGCTTGGTCGGAGCCCAGATCTCTGCAGCGAAATCTACCGTATCCTCGTCTTGAACCACGCGGTTGGCGTAGGAAGGGATGCGCCAACCCTCGCCACCAGCCCAATAAACCCGAAGTTTGTAGCGCTGGCCATGTTTTAGCTTCTTGGGTGGTAGTTCAATTTGCCACTGACCATGTGCACCACGTGAGAGCGAAAACTCTTCTTGCTCCTGCCAGTCGCTGAAGTCGCCGACGAGAAATATCTTGGTGGCATTTGGCGCCCACTCGCGAAACACCCAGCCTTCTGCTGTTCTGTGTAGGCCAAAATGCTGAAAGCCTAGCGAGAATTGCTCGAGCGACTGTTCAGATAGAACCTGTTTAGTTTTTTTAGCGATATAAGCTTCACGAGCACGAATAGTGCTTTTATGTGGTTCAAGCCACGGGTCGATATCGATAATTCCCATACCCACCATTGTAGCACCCTGCGCCATTTGATACGACGTAGTGCAAAGTCATCGTTTTATTATTACAACATATTATTTTTGTGAAGGTTGAACCTTCACACTCGGCCCCCATCCATAACCATCAACCTTCTGGACCCTGTAAAGCCACTCTCCGAATGGCTCATTCGAAAGTGCGTTCTTCCAGACCTCATGTTCTTCTTTTAGTACCGAACGGAAACGCTTCCGCAGGTATTTGTAGATGTCCTGGGCTGCGACCTTACGATATTTAGTCACAGCCTCGGCAAGGCTTTGCTCCGCCCGTGCAGCAGCGCTCTCTGCATCGTTTAGGCGCTTTGAGATCATAGTTTCTCCTCTGTCGATGTACTCCACCATCTCGACACCGCCATTCGGTGTTAAGACCTACGGTGGAGAGAGGTGTATCATTTCACTATATCACAAAACTTACAAATAGGCAAACATGCTATAATTTACTCTTGTGAAACCATTTTCTTTTGAAGTTAAAGACCGACTACCGGGCACGCTAGCTCGTACTGGCACTATCAGCACGCCGAATGGTGATATTCAAACACCGGCGTTTATCGTGGTGGGTACGAAGGCTAATGTTAAGGCGATGGTGCCCGAGATGGTTGAGGGCGTAGGGGCGCAGGCGGTTCTGGCAAATGCTTATCACCTATACTTGCAACCTGGGCATGAGTTGATAGAAAAGGCGGGAAATCTCGGCAAGTTTATGAACTGGAGTGGGCCGACGTTTACCGATAGCGGCGGCTTTCAGGTGCTATCTCTCGGCAGTGGTTTTAAGAAAGTTCTAGCTATGTCAACTGACGTTGAGTCAGAGATAGCTATCGCTAAAAAGAGCAGTCGCCATGCCTGGGTGGATGAGGACGGGGTGAACTTTAAGTCGCATCTCGATGGTTCGATGCACCGCTTCACACCGGAATTTTCCATGCAGGTGCAGGCGGGGATTGGCGCTGACATCACTTTTGCCTTTGATGAGCTAACTTCACTAGTTGACCCTTATGAATACCAAGTTGAGGCGCTAGCTCGAACTCACGCTTGGGCCGAGCGGAGCTTGGCTGAGGTGAAGCGGCTGCGCTCTGAAAGTCCAAGCAAACCATACCAAGCGCTGTTTGGGGTGCTACAGGGTGCTAATTATGAAAACTTGCGTAAAGAAACGGCACATTTCTTGGGAAGTATGGACTTCGATGGTTATGGTATCGGCGGAGCACTAGAGAAGGAGACCATGGCCGAGACAATTCGCTGGGTGAATGAGATTTTGCCGGAAAACAAACCCAGACACCTGCTTGGTATTTCTGAGCCGGATGATATATTTGCAGCGATAGAGCAGGGAGTTGACACCTTTGACTGCGTTAGTCCAACTAGAGTCGGGCGCAATGGCTCGGCCTACACTCCATGTGGCCGGGTAAATATGCGCGGACAGAAATACCGAGAAATGTTCGAGCCAATTATGGACGACTGTGACTGCTACACCTGTCAAAACTACACAGCTGCATACATTTGCCACCTGCTGCGCGCCAAAGAGAGCCTGGCCGGTACGCTGCTGTCGACTCACAACGAGCGGTTTATTATAAAGCTGGTAGACGATATCCGACAGAGTATCTCGGATGGTTTGTTCTACGAGCTTCGCGATCAGTTTACTGCTAAATACTATCAAAAATAACCATCATGTAAGCGCTTGCATGAGCGCACCGGTTGACGGACAATTGTCATATGGAAAAACACGAAACTCCTGAGAGGCATGTTGTTGACGTTTTGTTTGAGTTGCTAAGCGATCCTGGTAGGCAAAAGGCTATCGATACCAAAATCACGCACCTTAACGAAGGAGGTGGGGACGAGAAGCTGGCAGAGTCTGAGGCTTGGGCTGTTGGTGAGGTGGCAGAGCTTCTCGGTGGTGATAATCTGCACAATCAAAGCACCAATGTAATTGGCTTAGGGTGGAGTGAAAGCCATAAAGCGCTAGATTTAATCGCAGTGAGTGGTCGATACGATACAGTCGCGAGATTTCTTGATGAAAAAAGCCAGCTTAGTCAGGTTGCACTTCGTATCGTAGCAAATGAAGGCGAGGCGTATTATTTTCCGCTGAAAAAGGATTCGTTGGTATGTTTTGACGTAGAAATGGAGTGTTATGGCGGTGAGTGCTGCGACCGGGCTCAGATACGAAAAGCTATAGACGAAATGCATAGTCAAGTCGAGGCGTCTAGACAGATCGTCCAAGATGCACACTTCTACCAACTAGACCTTGATGATCAGATTGAGGCATTGTCCACCCCAGCGGTAGCTATACAGGATAACCTGGCGGTTCTTTTTGAGCTCTATGGCGATATGCAAGTTGAGTGGAGCGTAGTGCGTTACCGCCAGATACAGAGGGATATGTTGCATATTTTAGGCTGGGACAGTGAGCTTATGAAGGAGTATCAGGCAGAAGATAACGAACCCTTAGCTGTAGTGGCAGATACTATTGATGTATATAACCCCGACATAGATAGCGATGGTAGGCAGTTGCCGTTCGAATCTCCCAAGGAATTCATCTTTAGCGGTGGCGAGCCTATGGTAGTACTGGAAAACCGAGATCTAAAGATGCTGTATGTCGTGAGGGTAAGTGACATTATTCACTTTAGGCCAGTCCCAGACTCAAATAAAGGGCTTTACAACATCCGTTAAAGTCGCTATAATTAAGCGCATACGCCGTGGGGTCTTTTTTGGACTGTCCCCGGGTGATGTAAAATTAAACCAATTAAGGAGAACTACCAAAAATGGCAACAACTTTTGATCGAAGTAAGCCACATGTCAACGTTGGTACTATGGGACACGTTGACCACGGCAAGACTACTTTGACGGCTGCGATTTCGCACGTCCTATCAAAGAAGCTACCAAGTGACGTGAACAAACCACGTGACTACGACCAAATCGATAACGCACCCGAGGAGAGGCAGCGCGGTATTACTATTGCTTCATCTCACATCGAGTATGAATCAGAGAACAGGCACTATGCACACGTTGATATGCCTGGACACGCCGACTACGTCAAGAACATGATCACCGGTGCAGCCCAAGTTGACGGTGCAGTCTTGGTTGTTTCAGCAGCTGACGGCCCAATGCCTCAGACTCGCGAGCACGTCCTACTGGCTCGTCAGGTTGGTGTACCTCGAATCGTCGTATTCCTCAACAAGATGGACATGGCTGACGCTGAAATGGTTGAGCTGATCGAAGAAGAAGTTCGTGAGCTTCTAGAGAAGAACGGTTATGACAAAGACGCGCCAATCATCAAGGGCTCTGCTCTTAAGGCACTTGAAGGTGACGCTAAGTACGAAGACGCTATCATGGAGCTTGTTGCTGCAATCGATGAGCACGTTCCAGAGCCAACTCGCGACCTCGACAAACCATTCCTAATGCCTATTGAGGACGTATTCTCAATCAAGGGTCGTGGTACAGTTGCAACTGGCCGAATTGAGCTTGGTGTTGTCAAAATCAACGAAGAAGTTGAAATAGTCGGTGTACGACCAACCCAAAAATCAGTTGTTACAGGTATCGAAGCGTTTAAGAAGCAGCTAGACCAAGGTCAAGCTGGCGACAACGCTGGTGTCTTGCTTCGCGGTATCGAGCGCGATGATATCGAGCGTGGACAGGTACTGGCTAAGCCAGGTTCAATCGAGCCACACACAGAGTTTGAGGGCGAGGTTTACATCCTTAAGAAGGAAGAGGGCGGACGCCACACTCCATTCTCTAAGGGTTACAAACCACAGTTCTACTTCCGA
>CAZBLG010000054.1:0-4593 GCA_964492805.1 uncultured Candidatus Saccharibacteria bacterium | reverse complement strand
TAGTTTTCACTTGGTATAAGTTCAATTACTGCCTTTTGGCGGGCAATCTCTGCCTTGATAAGATCTGAAACTACTTTGTCTTGCATGATGGGCTCCCCTCAACTATAGCTATAGTCTAAGTATACCACTTGTGATAAATATATCATCCATGATATACTAAATCTCATGACAAACAATGATTATTTGCAAAGAATAGGTGATTTAGTTGCCCAAAATCGACAACATCGTAGCATGACCCAAGCTCAACTGGCCAGCGCATTAGGTACCAGCCAGAGTGCAGTCAACCGCATAGAGAGTGGCAGGCAGAACATAAGCCTGGAGATGATGGCGCGAATCTCTGAGGTACTTAGTCATAACATCATGACCATCAACACCACCGGAAAGGCAAACTTCAAGGTAAAGGGCGGACATAAGTTATCGGGCGAGATAAGAGTCAAAACCAGTAAAAATGCTGCCGTTGGACTGCTCTGTGCCAGTCTTTTGAACAAAGGAAAGACGACGCTTCGGCGAGTGGCGCGGATTGAAGAGGTCAATCGAATCATTGAAGTGCTAAACAGTATTGGCGTAAAAACCAAATGGCTTGAGGGCAATGACCTTGAAATCACTCCACCAGCCAGGCTAAAGCTAGAGGATATGGACATCGAAGCCGCCAAAAAGACCCGCACGGTGCTTATGTTCCTTGGGCCTCTGCTTCATCAGTACAACAACTTCCAGCTACCTTTTGCCGGCGGCTGCAGTCTGGGAACGCGAACTGTCGAGCCGCATCTTGTGGGTCTGGCGGCATTTGGCATGGATGTGGTGGCCGAGGCGGACCACTACCAGGCGACAGTAAACCGAAAAGCTGGCGACCGGACGATCCTTCTGACAGAGCGTGGCGATACGACTACCGAAAATGTCATCATGGCAGCGGCGCTTTCACCAGATACGACAATTATCCGCAACGCCAGCCCTAACTACATGGTTCAGGACGTTTGCTTCTTCTTAGAGAAGCTTGGCGTAAAGATCGAAGGGATTGGCACAACTATCTTGAAGATTACCGGAAAGAGTCGAATTCAGAAAAACGTTGAGTATTTCCCTAGCGAAGATCCGATTGAAGCGATGAGTTTTATCGCCGCGGCGGTGGTGACTGATTCGGAAATTACTATCAAGCGCGCACCAATTGAGTTTTTGGAAATTGAGCTAGCGACACTGTCTGGCATGGGGCTAAAATACGAGCTTACTGAGGAGTATGCCGCTGACAATGGCCGCACTCGCTTGGTGGACATTTCGCTTAAGCACTCCCAGCTGGTCGCCGCTAAAGACAAGCTCCATGCACTGCCGTTTCCTGGCATAAACATGGATAATTTACCGTTTATGGGGTTGATCGCCACGGTCGCCCAAGGTAGGACGCTGGTGCATGACTGGAGCTATGAGAACCGAGCGATTTATTTCACCGAGCTTACTAAACTCAATGCGAACATCGAGCTGATGGATCCACACCGAGTTTATATAACTGGCCCCACCAAGTGGCGGGCTGCTGATGTTGTCTCACCACCGGCACTGCGGCCGTCTGTAGTGGTGCTTTTGGCGATGTTAGCGGCACCGGGCGAGTCAATCTTGCGTGATATTTATTCGATAAATCGTGGCTACGAAGAATTAGCTGTTCGGCTAAATAGCCTTGGGGCGAAGATTGAGGTGGTGCAGGAGTAGAGTCAGGGTCCTGGCTCTGTTCTATGTTCGCCCTAGCTTCACAGCCATCCCACGCCGGCCACCCTACACGCAAAGAGCCCTTCGCGGGGCTCTTTGGTTGCAGTCGCTTGACGGTCGGCTTTGGGAGGCTGCAAAGCCAGGGCTCTGCCACCAGTAACTAGCTCTCTGTAAGGTATGCTTATTTATTCTCTGGGAAGAGGAACTTCAAATAGTCTTTGAGCATGCGTGCGCCAGAAATGGTCGGCATATAAGCGGCTAGTTGTTTTTTGACGTTACCTTCGAGCATCATGTCGTTACCAACGATTTGGCAGGCTTTGTGCATGTTGGTGTAGAGTGAAGAAACTTCTGCGTCATAGCTGTTGCCAGTAACTTCTAAACAGGCAATTGGCTTGATATCCGCCACGCCACCATCACTGGTCGAAATCAGCAACTTGAGATTTGCGATATCTTTTTCCCACGATGTTCCACAGGCCTCAAGTCCAATTACCGGAATATTGATTGCCGCGTCTGCGCCAACTGACATCGCTCGGCCTAGCTCTTCGTCGTAGTCCTGTAGGTAGTGGACTCGTTCACGTAGGACCGGGTCGTTATCAACAGCCTTAAGGATGTCTAGTAGGTGCTGGTACATCATGGTGTCGCCCTGGTGAACCTTGCCAGCTAGCAGATAGTGAGCATTATAATCGATGAGGATTTGGCGGAGTGAGTCCAGTCGCTCGAAGGGTAGGTACGGTCGTTTGTAGTTGACGAAGCGTCGCTTAAAGTCAAACACAAAAGCATCTTCTGGTAGGTGGACCGGCTTGCCGTACTGGTCTTTACGATTTGCTAGAACTCGATTTAGCTCATCACGACCAAGCGCCTTCATCCGGCGGATATCGTCGATTGATATATCAGCTATTCTCTCAGCATAATTTTCCGTCGGCAGGCTAAACTTATCGATAACTTCCTTTTCGCGGTACATTTCCATGATTTCTGGAAGCACCCAGGTGTCCATATCAATTCCATTTGTCACCGCATGGAATTTAACTCGCTCATTGTTCTTGTCGCGGAAGTTGGCTACTCGGGCGTGAAGTTTGCTGACACCGTTTTTCGCTTCGGTCAGCTCAATTGCCAGCATGTTTGGTCGGAGCATGTCATCGGTGAACTGCTCACGAACCCAGTGGATAACCGCCGCAGATTTGATGTTCGGGAAAACCTTTTTCTCAAATTGAGATATGTGAAATTCTGGCTCAGCCGCCTGCAAGAGAGTGTGATTGGTATAAAGTGTGTGCTTGCGAACGTAAACAATCGCCTCATACAGGTTCATGCCGTTTGAGCATAGCTCATCTAGACGAGCTAGCGCAGCAAATATAGTCGCCGTTTCATTTAGCTGAATCACCGCTGGCTTTACACCAACTCGCTTTAGGGCCTCATACCCACCAAAGCCAAGCGCCACCTGCTGATAAAGCCGATGATCACCACTGCCGTCACTTTCATAAAGCTGGCCAAAGTTTGGCTCAGATATGGTGATGAACTGGGTTGAGCCAAGGGTTTTTTGGAAAATACTCAGCGAGGCGTCAGGGAAGCCGTCGGTCTTGACCGTCACTTCATCGATATACTGGAATCCATAGTCCTGTGGTGAGACACCTTCGCTATACTCAGTCTGTGCCATATTATCAAGCGACTGGTGGGACTCTGAGCGGTAAAAAGGTGTGACAACAACGAACGGTACATCTAACTTTTCAGCAACCCGTCTGGTATCGGCAGCTAGGACTCCTAGGCCACCGCCACCTTTGATGCCGTTTTCTTTGTCGTAAATTTCTAGTGTCCAGTAGACATATGGACGAGTTTCAGATAGTTGGTGTGTTAAGGCTGAGCGATTGATAGCATCGTAAAATTCTGATGCGTCTTCGATCTCGATGTCATTAGACTGATAATCTTGTGTGTTTGCGTACGAATATTTACCCATTGATGCCCTTTTTGGATTATATAATATAACTGCTTATGTCTATTCTAGCCTATCGCAGCAAATTTGCCCAGAGATTAAGAGGCTAGTTCTTAATTTCAATGCCACCAAGTACACAAGTAGCGGTAATTTCTAAGACCGGAGCGTCTTTGGCGTCTGGTTTTGCCGTTTTATTCTCCCAGCCGCCGAGAAGGGGAGTGCCAGTTACGTGCACTCGCCAGCTTTCAGGCACTCGAAGCTCCACACCGCCACAAAAGGTCATGATGTCTAGCTGGGCCTTGGTTTTGATGTCGGCTTTCCTCAGATCTAGTGCAACTCCGCCGAGTACCGCAGTCACGCTGCCTCCTTGGTAGTCGGGCGATGTGACGTGATTTTCCAGACCAGCGATGATAGCATTTAGGTTGGTTTTTGAATCTTTGCTGGTTTCTGTGCGCCCAGACGGCAGTTTTCGTCCATGAAGTAGAATTGACAGGCCGACCCAGACAATCACGAGTGGCCAAATGATTTGAAAGATATTTATATCGTTGATGATATTTAGTCGATCAAGCAAGAACAGCACGCCCACCAGAACGATAAACGCTGGAATGGCATATTGTCGGCGGTTGTTGATATAGAGGATAACTCCCGCCAGTATGACAAAAACCGGCCAATATGTACCTAGGACGCTAGTAAAGCTGGTGATACCTAGCGTATCGAGCAAAAAACCAACTCCCAGTGTTACGATTGCCAATCCCCAAAGTGTTCGTGAAAGTAGTGTGTTTATCATACTTAAAATCATACTACAGCTGCATCATCTGGTAAACAGTTATGAAAACGGCCCCCGAAGCGGCATAGCGAAGGGTGTGAACCACTTCGGGTGCCGTTTCAGGGGCGAGTTCCGTTGCCCCGCTGTCAGGCCCCGTCCTCAGGCGCCGTCATGGCCGCCTTGTAGAGCGGTGCGAGTAGCAGGTGGGGCAGGGCGA
>CAZBLG010000053.1:0-4608 GCA_964492805.1 uncultured Candidatus Saccharibacteria bacterium | reverse complement strand
CAGGGGTTGGCAATACACCGTTTACTGATGGTTATCCAGGGCGTCAACTCCTAGCGCCAGCTGGATTTCATAGATGGAATCTTCAATATTTCTGAGTTCAGCCTTGGCCTCAATAAGCCTGGACTGGTAGTCAGCTCGCTCAGAATCTTCCGGATGGTAAAAGCTCAGCAAGGACTCGTAGTGCTTAACACTGTGCTCCTCTGAGCTGCGTAGAGCCCTCAGTTCAGTCAACCTCTCCTTGAGATAGCGTCTGGCTGAGTCATTCGTTGGATTTTCCAGAGACCACATGAGCCTTCTCTTGGACTCGGTAGCACGCGCTTCTCTGTCAGTTTTGAGTCTATCCTCTAGCTCTTGCTCGGCTAGGATGTTGGCCTCAGTCTCAGCGCGCAGAAGTGCTTGGACTACCGGGTGTTCTGGGTGCTTCTCTACCCAAGTCTTCAGGACCTCCGCCCTCTTATGGTTACTCAGGTAAATCTTGTGCCAAAACTTGCCGGCACCCTTGAGCGCACTTGTGCGACGCTTGGCCTCCTGCACCGGAAAGATGCGGACAATCAGCCAGTCTCTGACTAGCCGATAGGCTATGCCAAAAAAAACTCCGCAGATTATTGGAATAAAGATCTCCATAGAAATCACTCCTAGTGTAAGTTGCCCCTGGCGGGGTAAACGGTGTACTGTAAAAGAACGTTCGCCTCCCATGGATAGCAAACAGATATACTATATAACAATACGTAGGCGCTTGCAATAGCGACTATACTTCATCAAATATAGAACTGCTAGAGGACCGTCCTCTGGTAGCGAAAAGACACCCAGGTAGACTGAGTGCTCGTGCCGTAGCAATATATTCACTTTCGTCCTTTTGGGCTCATCAGTACAAATGCACATTTGTTAAGAGAATACTACAAATAGGCCTTAGTCTATAGTTTTTGAAAAAAGCCTTTAACTGGCGTTTTATTTTCCGGGAAGGTATATGTAGGTTTGCACTGAGAGTAACCTACCCTCGCCACCGGCAGAGGTAGCTTGAGCTACGATCAGCCCGCCCTGCACTTCAGCACTCGCCAGACCGCCCTCGGTCAACTCTATAATTTCCTCGCCAGTAACAAGGTTATACAAGGTTGCACTGCCTACTTGCGATAATGCCAGGAAGTCGCCGGAGTCCGGAAGATTAGCGCTCGGACCTAACTCATCATGAGCGACGAGTAGCACTTCGCCATTGGTACTGACGAACTTGGCTGTTCCAGCGGTCACTCGCTCACCTGTATGAGCGCTGGTGATTTCTGCAACCCCACTCTGAGTTATTTTCGTCTGTGCAACCACCTCACCATTTGCCGCGAAGATACCTAGACTAGCTTGAGAGTCCGTCAAATGACTTACTGGATATGCCACCATGTGTTCCGGTAGCCACTGAGAGTCTGGCACGTTAAACCCTGGCACAACCTCAATATCAAGGTGGGTTTGCTCTTTTAATTCACCGTCAAAGTCATAAACCGAAATTGGCGCACCCTTGAGTAAATCTTCCAACGGAGTGTTCTGGTCTACTTCTACGGGCGAATTGTCGACTTCAACAAATCCATCGCTCGCTACCACGACTTGATGCCTGGTCGTCTGTTCGTGCTTTATTTCACCGGTTTTTGAGTCTAATACTTTAATAATCGTCTCAGAATCAACCATATTCGAAGTTAGGTCCAAACAGACAATTGCTTCGGTTTTTGCAACTGGCCCACAAAAATCGTTATCGGTTATTTCGGTGCTCCAAAGTTCAGAGTTGTCGCTATGAAGCGCTACTAGCATGCGACTACTGGCTGAAGTCAACCCCAGCACCGTGGTTGCTCTAGCAGACTCTTGTTCACTCATGCCACTAGGGTCAAAGTAGCTATTTGTTGCCTTGAGAGTGAAGAGAGCAGTCTCGTCAAAACTACCGAGGTAGTCTGGGCTGCTGATGGTTGTGACATCGGCGGCGTCATTTGTAAACGGGTGGCTATAGATACTATCTTCACTGACTAAGCTGGCGTCATCCATACCATAAGGCCGTAGCGCCAGGACACCGTCCTCGTCAGTAGCCACGCAAAGCACCACGTCGTCAGAGTGCCATGAGGTGCAATCACGAGCTTCGACTCCAGCGACTCTTTTGAGACTTGATGTGTCGTAAATTGAAAGATCTGAGGGTCGGTCCTCTGCCATCTCGCGCCAGACAGCCAGCCTCTCTCCGTCACTAGAGAGTCCGAGAACTTTTGCATCTCCATCAACCTTCAGCGTGCGCGCACCACTAGCATATCGATTGTCGATAAAAACAGACTTTTCCAGCGCAACCGTCGGCGCACCCTCAAAGTTTGCACCACCGCCACCCGACCTAGAGTCACCAACAAGGCTTAAAAGCCAAAAAATAAGGCCGATAATCACTCCAACAGCCACAATCAGTCCGATAATTAGCAGCGCTAAGGAGGATCTTTTTTTGGCCCCTTGAGTACTTTGAGTAGGCGGAACTGGAGTTGACTTGGTTGATGCCTTGGAGGCAGGTTTGACTATCTTCATAGAGCTATTTTACAGCAAATAGTTCTAATGTTAAAACCAGGGAGGCGGCCTCTATAAAGAAGCGCGACACCAAGCGTTCATCTGTGCTGCCAGTTCTTTTGGCGAAACTGCCTGCTTGACGCCTGGGTTGAGGATGCTGTGTGGGTCAAAAATCTTTTTGATTTGCTGGTACAGCTCGACGACTTCAGTATCGAGCGTTCCTTGAACTGCAGCCAGTTTCAGCCGACCGTCGCCACCGTAGCCGGCAAATGAACCTTTGTGCTTTGTCACTACTTGTGCAACGGCAGTTAGAACCTTGACTAACTTTTGGCGCTCGCTAACCTTTTTCATATCGAGCACCGGCAACATATCGACAAAACCGCTTGAAAGATCGGCAAAAATTGGCAAAGGCAGCGAATACTCTTTCTCGATCTTTCGTAAATCACTCAAAAAACTATCGAGCTGGACTGACGGCAGCCACATACCCCTAAATACGCCCGGGACAGTCTTGCCTGCCTCGTTTGGACGAGAAGCGACTTCGAGAATCGAATAAATATCGGCAAGTTCAGACGCACTGCACTTTCGAGATGATATATGAGCGGCACTACCGAGCTTAGTAAGGTCTCGTTGGAGTTTTTTGGTGGCCCTCTGACGAGCTCCGTCATTGAGGGTATCGAAAATTGCTACCACTAACCCACCAGCATGAGACTCGTCTGGAGCAAACTCACGCTTCTTGCCTTCGGCAGCGGCGCGTTTGAGCAAGCGTCCATCGAATATTTCAACGGCTGAGGCCTTCACACCAAGAGCTTTGTCGGCCGCCTCTTGTGCGTCGCTAAGCTTTGCGTAGGCGGCTAAAACTACTGAGACTTCAGAGCTGCCAAACTGACCCTGCATGATCGCTTCGGTGATAATTCCCAATGTCCCCTGAGATCCAACGAAAAGTGGCGTAAGGTCAACTGAACCGTTCTTTTGCCTCACCTGCGTTATGCTACCGTAGCCTGCAGTATCGTGAGCTGGCGATTTGGCCATGGACTGTATCAGCTCGAGATTGTCCGAAATGAGATTGTCGACTTGGCGATAGACCTCGCCCTCCATGTTGTGCAGGCCTTTTTTGCTGCTGAGTTCACGTTTTGACAGTCGTTTGGTTTGTAAAATATCACCATTTGCCAAAACTACCTCTAGCTGTTTCACTGCCTGGCCAACCGTACCATGCTGAGCGCTCAAATGACCAGCCGCACCAGAGGCGATAGCACCGCCAAGTGAGCCACTCTGCCCGTCGAACGAGTCAGAGGGTAGTCGCATGCCCTTGTGGGTAGATAGGGCGATGTTGATGCCGCTGTAGGATGCACCGGCTTGAGCGAGAATTATCCGATGCCTTAGGTCGATATCGACCACCCGGTTCATGTGACGACTTTGAGAGATGATGATACCGGAGCCGATTGCCGCACCGGTAGTGTCGGTGCCATGACCACGGACGGTTACTGAGAGTGCATGGCCTTTTTCGGCCAATTGCCAGCAGAAACGAGCAATTTTGCGGATGTCGCTAGTGCTGGCTACATGGGCGACTATTTCAGGTTTCAGTAGAAGCTGGCTGCCGTCAACCGACGCAGCAGCCACGTCCTGACCACCACTAACTACTTCACCTGTCAGATGCTCATTTAAGTACTTTGCAACCTTGCTCATTGATTCCCCCTCTGCATATTGCTCTCATTTTACCATAAGCGGGCAAGTCCGCCCATATACCGAAGGCTTAGCCTATCAAATCATCCAAAAGCTACTGCCGTCAGAACTGGACGGTGCTTGGCGAGGCAGCGGTCAAAGCGATGGACTGGCAAGCTTAAGGTGGTATAATATCAAATGACACTGAAGCGGCAGCACGCTTTCAGTTCAAAAACCATATAATAATATGGGACATCAGCTCATTTGAAAGCCTTCAGCCGTCATAATAAAGCGCAAGCGCTCTACCAAATGATAGCCTGTAGTTAAGAGCGTACTTTACAATTTGAATACCATATTTATAATATGGGGCATTAGCTCATTTGGTAGAGCGCTTCCATGGCATGGAAGAGGTGAGGAGTTCGAATCTCCTATGCTCCACCA
>CAZBLG010000052.1:0-4680 GCA_964492805.1 uncultured Candidatus Saccharibacteria bacterium | reverse complement strand
ATGGTGCGAATCGGTGCGCTGGTTTTTGCCATATATGCCGCTCAACAGGACATTGTCTCTGTCGCTACTATCTACCTGATCGTTACCTACACGGCAACAGTGGCACAAAACCTCTGGAGTATGAACAGCATCATGCGCACCTACAATCGAGTTATTGGCGATTCGCACGAAATGGTAGAAATCTTAAACAGTGAAACGACAGTCATTGACCGTTCAGATAAAACACTATCTGTCGATGCGGGCCACCTGAAAGTCAACGATATCAAGTACATTCACGATGAAGGTCAAGGCAATGTCATGTTCGATGGATTCTCCCTGGAAGTGAGGCCCGGAGAAAAAGTCGGATTAGTTGGTTCATCTGGATCTGGTAAAACTACCTTAACAAAGCTGCTCCTTCGACTGGCCGATGTTGATAGCGGCGAAATAACTCTCGACGGCCAAAACATTGCCGACCGCACTCAGGCCAGCCTACGAAACGCTATCGCCTACGTACCCCAAGAGCCGCTACTATTTCACCGTAGCGTACTGGAAAACATATCTTACGCTCGCCCAAATGCAACCCGCGAAGAAATTGAATCGGCTGCAAAAAAAGCCAGGGCTGATGAGTTTATAGTCAAGCTTAAGGACGGATATGACACTCTGGTTGGCGAGCGAGGGGTGAAGCTATCGGGCGGGCAGCGCCAGCGAATTGCGATTGCCCGGGCCATCCTCAAAGACGCACCGATCCTGATCCTCGACGAAGCCACCTCAGCGTTAGATAGCGAAAGCGAAAAACTCATCCAAAAGTCACTCGGTGTTTTGATGGAGGGCCGAACCTCTATCGTCATCGCTCATCGACTAAGTACCATTGCTAAGCTTGATCGAATTGTTGTTATGGAAGATGGCAAAATTGTCGAAGACGGCACCCACTACGAACTCCTGCAGAAAAAGGGCGGTGTTTATGCAAAGCTATGGAGTCATCAGTCGGGCGGATTTATCGACGAATAGTCTCCGCGAGAAATATGAGCGGCATAAAAATACCCGCCATTGACGGGTATTTTTATATCTTGTCGCGTCTAGCTACTTATTTGCATCGACATTCGACTGCTTCGGCTCATCCTGGCCCTTGCCACCTGGACGAGACTCCTCATCCTGAACGCCTTCCTGTGGAGTGTCATCACCGTGCTCAGACTCAACCTCAGACTCATCTTCAGCATCTCCACCAGCTGCTTCGTTAGCCGCTTCAAGTGCTGCTGGCTCATACACACTAGCTATAACTAGATCCATGATGGTCTGACGTTCATCTTCCTCTCCATCATGACCCTCATCAACATTGTCGATGATCTCAACGCCCTTTGGTACCTCAACATCAGCCACGGTCAGTCGCTCGCCCTCTTCCTTGAGTCCAACGATCGAAACCTCAAATGACTCAGGTAGATCCATTGGCAGCGCCTTAACCTCAATCTTATCTAGTGACTGCAGTACGATAAGCCCAGCCTTCTCAGCCTCGCTTTCACCCTGCCCGACTAGACGAATAGGTATATCAGCTACCACCGGCTCGTTTGCCTTGACTGCGTGAAATGAAATATGGCGAATCTCATGGCGCACTGGATCCATGTCAATATCCTTGATCATTGCGATACGCTTTTTTGCACCGGTTAAATGCACTGGTGTATTTTTACCAGCGGCTCGCACTACCTTGACGGCCTCTCTAGACTCAACCTGAACTGAATAGGCCTCAACGTCTGCGCCATAAACAACCCCGGGTGTTAAGCCCTCTTTTCGTAGTTTGGCTACTTTTTTACCATGCAGCTCACGCGGCTGGATATTAAGTGTAATTTTATCTCCCATGTCTCTCCCTTCCTATGGATACCTTTTCGGAGGCAAAATATGTTATTACTTACTCTATTATATCAGACTATGCCTTGACTCGCGAATCGTGCTACAATAATTTGGATGATTCAATCACTTTTTAATCAAGTGCAACTTATCGGTGCCATACCGGGACTTGATTTAGTCGATATTATTATCGGACTGGGTATAATCGCGGTCTTAGTAGTTGTCTTTGCCGAATCAGGCCTGTTAATCGGCTTCTTTCTACCCGGCGACAGCCTGCTGTTTACCGTTGGCGTGCTTTATCACGCTGGAGTTTTGCCAGGAAATATACCGATAGCCTTCCCGGTATTTTTAGTCCTACTATTTATCGCTGCGGTACTAGGAGATTCAGTCGGCTACTGGTTCGGTAAAAAAACCGGCCCGCATATCTTCAAACGGCCAGACGCCAGACTATTTAAGCAAAGCCACGTCAAATCAGCCCAAGCCTTCTACGAAAAGCATGGTGGCAAGACGATTATTATTGCTCGGTTTGTGCCAATTGTTCGAACTTTTGCACCAATCATTGCTGGTACCGCCAAGATGGAGTACCGACGATTTCTTATGTTCAACGTAGTCGGAGGCTTTGTCTGGACCTTTGGCATCACTTCACTTGGCTACTTTGTCGGTGCGGCATTTGAGGCAGCCGGCATGGACATAGATCAGGTGCTACTACCGATCATATTCGGTATCATCATACTATCTATCGCCCCTCCGGCAATTCACGTATTCAAAGACAAGAAAAACCGCGCTGCTCTTTGGAGTACGATGAAGCGCGAAGTCAAATCAGTCTTCGCCCCACGCAAGAAAAAATAGCCTAAACTAAAGCATCTGTTTCAGGTGAGTGCCAGTGTAGCTATTCTTGCTAGCCGCAACCTCCTCGGGTGTGCCGCTGGCGATGACCATACCACCGCCCATACCGCCCTCTGGGCCCATGTCAATCAGATAGTCGGCGAACTTGATAACGTCTAAGTTGTGCTCAATCATGATCATCGAGTTGCCACCATCAACTAGCTTGTGCAGTATCCCTAGTAGCCGCTTTACGTCATCGCTGTGCAGTCCAGTCGTTGGCTCATCGAGGATGTACATGGTCTTGCCGGTTGAGCGACGCGATAGCTCCGTCGCCAGTTTTATGCGTTGCGCTTCGCCACCTGAAAAGGTTGTAGCCGGCTGACCTAGGCGAATATAGCCCAGACCAACATCGACGATAGTCCGCAGTTTTCGCTCAATCGAAGTCACACTTGAGAAAAACTCAGCCGCTTCGTCAACCGTCATCTCTAAGATGTCGCTGATCGTATTGTCTTTATACTTAATCTCTAACGCCTCGCGGTTGTAGCGCTTGCCTTTACACTCATCACAAACCACGTAAACATCTGGTAGGAAATGCATCTCAATCTTTATCATCCCGTCACCCTGACAGTGCTCGCACCGCCCACCCTTGACATTAAAGCTGAAGCGTCCAGCTTTGTAACCGCGAACATTTGCCTCTGGCGTAGCTGCAAACAGCTCACGAATCGAGGTGAATATTCCAGTGTAGGTTGCTGGGTTTGAGCGTGGGGTGCGACCAATTGGCGATTGGTCAATCACAATCACCTTATCCAAGTGCTCCAGCCCCTCGATATTATCGTGTGAACCTGGTACTGTAGTCGCTCGGTTTAGGCGAGCTGACAGTTCTTTGGCGATAATGTCATTGACCAGCGTTGACTTGCCCGAGCCCGACACGCCACTAACCACCGTTAGTAGTCCTAGTGGAAATGATACGTCAATGTTTTTTAAATTGTGCTCGCGTGCCCCGCGCACTGTCAGTTGTCGATCTTTTTGCATGCGACGACGCTTTTTGGGCACTTCGATTTTCTCTTTACCGCTTAAATATTTTCCGGTGATACTGTCTGGGTTTTTAGCCACCTCGTCCGGTGTACCAAGCGCTACCACCTGCCCACCAGCTACACCAGCCCCAGGTCCCATATCGACCAAAAAGTCGCTCTGGCGGATAGTATCCTCGTCGTGCTCAACTACAATCACACTATTGCCAAGGTCCCTTAGGCGCCTCAGAGTCCCGATTAGCCGCTCGTTGTCGCGTTGATGTAGTCCGATAGATGGCTCATCGAGCACATACAAGACACCCTGCAGCCCTGAGCCGATTTGCGTTGCCAAGCGAATACGCTGCGCCTCACCGCCACTGAGCGTATTGGCAGCGCGCCCTAGCTCCAAGTAGTCTAGACCCACATCGTGCATAAATCCAAGTCGCGAGCGAATCTCTTTAAAAATTTGATTGCTTATTTCGAGCTCTTTATCGCTAAAATCACTAGTTGAAGAGCTAAACAGCTCAAGAGACTGATCGACCGACAGATCAGTTATATCCATAATACTCAGCCCATTGACCGTCACCGCCAGGACCGCCGGCTTGAGGCGCGCGCCCTTGCAGGTATAACACTTTCGTTCGCGCATAAACCGCTCGATATCACGGCGCATAAAATCGCTATCCGTTTCCTTCCAGCGCCTCTCTAGGTTTGGAATCACCCCCTCGTACGTTGTCTTGTAGCTCCTACCGCCCCCAAGGTCAACTTGATACTGCTGATCACCGGTGCCATAGAGGATTTTTTGCTGAACTTCCTCAGACAACTCGCGCACTGGCGTACGAATACCAAAACCATGAGCATCGCCAACTGCTTTGAGGCGCTTGAGATACCAGGCATCGGCACTGACTCGGTTGTAGGGGCGAATCGCACCCTCAGCCAGCGTCAGATTCTGATTGAAAGCTAGCTCTGGGTCTACTTCTAAACGACTTCCTAGGCCGGTGCAGGTCGGACAGGCACCTTGTGGTGCATT
>CAZBLG010000051.1:0-4697 GCA_964492805.1 uncultured Candidatus Saccharibacteria bacterium | reverse complement strand
GAGTTTATTGATCAGCTGGAGAGTGGCTATGATACAGAAATAGGTGAACGAGGACTTAAGCTTTCTGGCGGACAAAAACAGCGTATTGCCATCGCCAGAGCGGTACTTAAGGACGCACCGATATTGATTTTGGACGAGGCAACCAGCTCGCTGGACAGTCGCAGCGAGCGACTGGTTCAGCAGGCACTTGATCGGCTGATGAAGGGTCGAACAACGCTAATTATCGCTCACCGACTTAGTACGATTGCCACGGTTGATCGAATAGTTACTTTAAAAAATGGACAAGTTGATGAAATTGGCACACCAGAAGATCTGGCAAAGACTGATGGAATCTATGCGCAACTGTTGGCGCTGCAGGGTATGGCAAGAGGTGAGGCCAAGGAGAAGCTTGCCAAGTACGATATTCGCTCGAGTGAGTAAAATTTGCTACAATTATAAGAAGAACAAAACACAGGAGGAATGAATGGCGACGAAAAATAGTCAGCGTATTGCAATATGGATTATTGCTGGAGTGATGCTTATAGGAACCTTGGGCGCATTTGGGGCGATGGTGCTTGATCCAACTGGCGGTGCCGAACGAAGGCAGCAGATTGAGCAGGATCGACAGATGGCGGAGTGGGAAGAGATGATGGCGGAACAGGAACGAGCTCGAGCTGAGTCGCTTCGGGCGCTAGAAGGCTATGAGGCCTCAAGCTTTGATGCAAGCACTGTGACGGAGCTACAAGTTGAGGTTCTAAAAGAGGGTGATGGTGAAGTGCTGGATGAAAACTCTACGATTTCAGCAAATTACTTTGGCTGGACCAGCGACGGAGTAATTTTTGACAGCACAAACTTAGACGGTGAAGTCAGCCCGGCTCAATTTGGTCTAAACGAGGTAATTAGCGGCTGGACTCAAGGGCTTAGTGGCATAAAGGCTGGCTCAGTCGTTCGCTTGACGATTCCTTCAGAGATGGCATATGGCGATGACGAATCAACTGGCAGGCCAACAGGACCACTGATGTTTATTGTTGAAGTAGTGGAAAAAGTGGCTGAGGCGTAAAGATGAGTGACTCAGTCAAAGATCTAATCGTCATTGGCGCTGGCCCAAGTGCCCTAGCGGCGGCGATTTATACGACACGTGAAGATATCCCAACCATACTCTATGAAAAGGGTGTGGTAGGCGGCATGGCAGCTATCACCGATCAAATTGACAACTATCCTGGCTTTGTTGACGGGGTAACTGGCATGAAGCTTTCTAGTGAACTTCAGGGTCAAGCCGAAAGGTTTGGTACGCAAATCGAGTATGGTGAAGCGTCGGCGCTGAGGCGTGATGGCGAGGAGATTGAAACAATTATTGACGGCAAGCCGGTTCGCTCTAAGGCAGTGCTAATTGCTACGGGCAGTAACTACCGCAAGCTAGATGTTCCAGGCGAAGAGGAGTTGTATGGCCGAGGCGTTCACTACTGTGCGACATGCGACGGTGCGTTTTATCGTGATCGAACACTAATTGTAGTTGGTGGTGGTAACTCAGCCGTTCAAGAAGCCATATTTTTAACACGCTTTTCTACGCATATTGACCTGATGGTCCGTAGCAGGATCCGCGCCAGTGAGATTTTACAAAAAGAGCTACAAAAGCACGTTGACGCCGGAAAAATCACCGTGCATATTGGTGCCACGACTGATGAGGTAATTGTCAAAGACGGAAACTTTGCTGGTGTCAAAACAACTACTGATGGCGTGCAGACGGAGCTTATGGCCGACGGGCTGTTTGTGCTGATTGGTCTAATTCCAAACACAACTTTCCTTGAAGGTTCGGGAGTTGAGCTAGATCCGCAGGGGCACATCTTGACAAATGAACGACTAGCGACGAGCTTGCCAGGGGTGTTTGCCAGTGGTGATGTACGCTCTGGTGCGACCATGCAAATTGCATCGGCGGTTGGCGAGGGCGCATCCGCGGCCCTGTCAATTCGCGAATATTTAGAAGAGCAGGCCCGCGAGGCATAAAGCACGAAAGGAAGAAAATATGGCAGACTTTAATCAAATACTAGATGCAGGCGACTACGAGAACGGCACCACAAATGTTGTGGTGGAAATACCGGCTGGCTCAAACAACAAAATTGAATGGGACCGTAAGCTTGGCGTGATGAAGTTAGATCGAGTTGAGCCGAAGATTTTTGCCAAGCCAACTAACTATGGTTTTATCCCTCAAACGCTCGATGAGGATGGTGATGAGCTGGACGTGCTGTTGATTACAGACGACCCGCTACCGACTGGTGTTGTCGTTGAGGCGCGGATCATTGGAGTGATGAAGTTTGTTGATGACGCTGAGGTAGACGATAAAATTATCGCTGTGCCAGCCGATGATCGCAACACTGGCAACTCCATCAGCTCGCTAGCCGACCTGCCAAACCAGCTGATTAAGCAAATCGAATTTCACTTCAGCCGTTACAAAGATCTCAAAAAACCAGGATCAACGGTAGTTGAAAGTTTCGGCGACATCAATGAGGCCAAGCAAGTCATTGCTGAAGCAATCGACCGCTGGAAAAACCAGTAAAAGCTAAAATTGTTTCGCTTTTACTTCTTTCGCTTAAATAGTGAAGACACGCCGCCGGTGAGCTGGGCGACAAGGCCATGCTCTTTGGCTAGTTGCGCACGCAGCTTATTGCGAGCGTGCGAGGTGCTGACTACTTCTCGCCAGTGGTCCTTGGGCTTAGCTGACTTGTTTGTTAGAACCTCGACAACGTCTCCATGCTGGAGAGTGTGGTCGAACGGTTTCATCACATCATTTATCTTAAAGCCGCTGGCATGAGCTGCTAAGTCGGAGTGAATTCGGTATGCATAATCGAGCGGAAATGAGCCTTTTGGCAGGTCATATATATCGCCTCTTGGAGAGTAGACAAATATGCGATCAGAAAATAGTTTCATTTTGAATTTTTGAGAGTCGAACTCCTTGCCCTCATGAGCTTTTGAAGCCGCGTCTTGCAGTTCGCGGATCCAGGCCAGGTCAGCCGGGAGTGCAGCGATCTCACCCTTGCGATAAGCGTCGCTGAGTTTGTTCTCGTTATAGTGGAAACTGGCCGCTAGTCCACGCTCAGCATACTCATGCATTTCCTTAGTGCGAATCTGAAACTCAACAATTTGCCCGGCCGGAGTTTGCACGGTCGTATGCAGACTCTGGTAGCCATTTTCTTTTGGCTGGGCCACGTAGTCTTTGATGCGATCAAACATCGGCGTATACATGTCGTGCAGTTCGTTTAGTACTAAATAGCCGGTCGATATATCATCAACAATTATTCTTAGGGCGATTAAGTCATAGATTTTATCTATATCACCCACTCGGTCCATTTTTTTAAACAAACTGTAGACACTTTTCACTCGGCCATCCATCTCAAATACCAACTTTTCGGACTTTAGTCTGGCAGCGACTTCTCGGCGCACTCTATCAAGCTTTCGTTGACTTTTCTTTATACGACTACTCATCAGCAGTTTTGTTTCATTGAAGGCTCTCGGCATCATATACTTAAAACTCAGCTCTTCCAGCTGGACACGAACGCGCCCCATGTTCAGCCTGTCGGCTAGTGGCGCAAACACCTCAATCGTCTCCCGGGCGATCTTTTGTTGCTTGGCAGGAGTCATGTGCTGGAGGGTCTGCATGTTGTGCAGTCGATCAGCCAGCTTAATGATAATCACTCGAACGTCTTGACCTACGGCAATCAACAGTTTCGCTAGATTGTCCTTGGTGGTCGGCAAATAACTATCAAGATTGCGCATACCAGCTCGAGCCTGGGACACCTTAGTAACTCCGTCAACTAGAAACGAAACATCACGCCCAAAGAGCGACTCGATATCCGTCAGTGTCGCTTCGGTATCCTCAACAGTGTCATGTAGCACCCCAGCAATCACCGTATCAATGTCCATACCCCAGTCGATCAGTATAGTCGCAACATTCAGCGGATGGGTGATATAAGCCTCGCCACTCTTTCGCTTTTGGCCTTTATGATGCTTAGAGGCAAAATCTACAGCACTGGCAAGTTCGAGGACTGCATCCTCGCTGTAGTGTTTTGTCGCCAAGTCCAGTAGCTCATCTCGTTTCATAAGTATCAGTATACTACGCACCAGGCTTGGTGTATAATGATGAACAAGGACGCTAATGCTTAAAAAGGGGAGGGCAACATGGCATCGATACGAGTGGCGATTAATGGTTTTGGGCGAATTGGCCGGAGCGCATTTAAAATAGCGTGGGAACGAAATGATATTGAGGTGGTCGCAGTCAACGACCTAACCGACACTAAGACTTTAGCGTATCTATTGAAACACGACAGCAACTACGGCACATATGGCCGAGAAGTAACTCATGACGAGCAATCGATTGTCGTTGATGGTCAGCCGGTTCGGGTTTTAGCTGAGAAAGATCCAAGTGCGCTGCCTTGGAGTGAGCTTGGAGTCGATGTGGTGATTGAATCAACCGGCTTTTTCACTGACAAAGACGGTGCTAGCAAGCATATCGAAGCCGGCGCCAAGCGAGTAGTTATCAGCGGGCCGACCAAGTCCGAAGGCGTGGATATGATCGTGCTTGGGGCCAATGACGACCAAGTGGCGGACTCTACGCCGATCGTCAGTAACGCCAGCTGTACGACCAATAGCCTCGGAGCAGTCATGGCAATTTTGGATGCTGAATTTGGTGTCCAAAAGTCAATGCTGACAACGGTGCATAGCTA